>NZ_CP023067.1:3255000-3412500 GCF_002288525.1 Sinorhizobium sojae CCBAU 05684 | reverse complement strand
TGATAATCCCTTGAAAAGACCGGCTATTTTCATCTTGCGAGAAATTTGCGCCAAAATGCAACCCTCAGTACCGGCGAAAGATTGACCTGGCGGTTAAATTTTCGAAAATCCGTCCTGGCAGACCTCCATGCCCGAACAGCCACAAGACCTGACCCACTTTTCCCTGCCCGAGAAAGGCTGCTAGTGTCACCGGGTATTCGCGGAAGGAGAACCAAAAATGCTGGTACTGGATGCCGCCCAGACGCGCGCGGCGCTGCCCTGGGATCGCCTTGTTGAGGCGCTCGGCGACATGTTTGCAAACGGCTGTGTCATGCCCGTTCGTCACCATCACGGTGTGGAGGTACCGGGTGAGCCGGATGCGACGCTGCTCCTGATGCCGGCCTGGCAGCCGGGCGCCTATATCGGCGTGAAGATGGTTTCGGTGTTCCCGGGCAACCAGACGCGGGGACTTCCGGCGATCTACGGCAGCTATCTGCTGTCTTCCGGCAAGACCGGGGAACTGTTGGCGATCATCGACGGCGGCGAACTCACCGCCCGGCGCACCGCCGCGGCTTCCGCGTTTGCGGCCCGGTACCTCGCGCGCCAAGATGCGAGCCGGCTATTGATGGTCGGCACAGGGCGGCTGTCCACGAACCTCATCGAGGCCTATGCCTCCGTACGCCCGATCCGCCAAGTGGCCATCTGGGGACGCGACCCAAAGAAAGCCGAAGCGACCGCGCACGAGCTCGATCTCCAGGGCGTCGAGGTCTCGGTTGCAAGCGACCTCGAAACGGCCGCCCGCGAGGCGGACATCGTCTCCTGCGCGACGCTCTCCACCGAGCCGCTGATCCGCGGCGACTGGCTGAAATCGGGCGCCCATCTCGACCTCATCGGCGCCTTCAAGCCCAGTATGCGGGAGTCGGACGATGAGGCAGTCAGTCGTGCCAACGTCTTCGTCGACACGCGCGAAGGCGCCCTCAGCGAAGGCGGCGACATCGTCCAGCCGCTGCGTGCCGGCGTGATCACGGAAGATGCGATCCGCGCCGATCTCTTCGAGCTCGCGCGGGGCAAGCATCCCGGGCGCACCGCACCCGACGAGATCACCCTCTTCAAGTCGGTCGGCGCGGCTCTCGAGGATCTCGCCGGCGCCGTGCTCGCCTTCGAGGCAAGCCGGGCGTAGGCTTTGCAAGGGATTCGTCGCACCGGCCGGCCACCTCACCGAATCGTGACGGCTGCCATCGGCAACCCGGATTGACGCCCACTATCAGGGCCTTACCCTCGCCGGCAGCAAAGGGGAGCGGAACGACATGGTCGAATGGGCAGGGAAAATCGCCGCGGCACTCCTATTGGCGTGCGCAGTTGCGGGCGGTGCGGTCGCCGCCGATCCCGGCAATTGGGACAAGGTCGTCGCCGAGGCCAAGGGCCAGACGGTCTACTTCAACGCCTGGGGCGGTTCCGAGACCATCAACGCCTATATCGGGTGGGCGGGCGAGGAGATGAAGGCCCGCCATGGCGTCTCCGTAGTCCATGTGAAGCTCGACGATACGGCAAAGGCAGTGGCGACGGTCGTCGCCGAGAAATCGGCGGGCAAGGATGACGGCGGCTCGGTCGATCTCATCTGGATCAACGGCGAGAACTTCGCGGCGATGAAGAGGCAGGGCCTGCTCTTTGGGCCCGATTGGGCGACGAGATTGCCGAACTGGCGCTATGTCGATCACGAGACAAAGCCGACGGTGCTAACCGACTTCACCATCCCGACCGAGGGGCTGGAAAGCCCCTGGGGCGGCGCAAAGCTCGTGTTCTTCTACGATTCGGCCCGCACCGAAGCGAACGAACTGCCCGACTCGGCCGAGGAACTGCTGATATGGGCTAAGGCCAATCCGGGGCGTTTCTCCTATCCGCAGCCGCCGGACTTCATCGGCTCGAGCTTTCTGAAACAGGTGCTCATCGAACTGATCGACGATACGGGCAAGCTGCAGAAACCGGTCGACGAGGCGATGTTCGCCGCTGATACTGCCCCCCTCTTCGCCTATCTCGACCGCTTGAAGCCGCTGTTGTGGCGCCAAGGCAAGGCCTATCCGCAGAACTATCCGGACATGAAGCAGAAGCTTGCCGACGGCGAACTCGACATCATCTTCGCCTTCAACCCGGCGGAGGCCTCGTCGGCGATCGCGAATGGCGAGCTGCCGGAGACGGTGCGCTCCTTCGTTTTTTCCGGGGGTACGCTTGGCAACACGCATTTCCTCGCCGTCCCCTACAATGCGACGGCGAAGGCGGGCGCGCTGCTCTTTGCGAATTTCCTGCTTTCGCCGGAGGCGCAGTTGCACAAGCAAGATCCGAAGATCTGGGGCGATCCGACGGTTCTTTCTCTGGGTAAGCTTCCGACAGCAGATCGATCCGCCTTCGAAAATCTCGACCTGGGTGTGGCGACGCTCAAGCCCGATGAGCTCGGACCGGCCCTCGAAGAACCGCATCCCAGCTGGATGACGCGCATCGAGGCTGAATGGATCCGGCGTTATGGCGCCCCCAACTGACACGGGCGCACACCCTCTCTTCGACGCGAACCGGCTGCTCGTCCTCATTCTCGGACTGCCGGTGCTTGCCGGCGTGGCGGGAGTTGCCCTGCCCGCCTTTGGCTATCTCCCCGCGCTAGGGGAAGCCCGGTTCACGCTGGACCATTTTGCCGAGCTTGCGAGCCAACCGCATATCCTGCGCTCGGCGCTCACGGGGCTTGTCGCCGGCCTGGTAACAACATCGATTTCGGTCGCGATTGTCGGCGCCTTCCTGGCGGGATTCGCCGGCACGCCGGTCTTTTCGCGCATCCAGCACCTGGTTTCGCCTCTGCTGGCGGTGCCGCACGCCGCCGCCGCCTTCGCGCTCGCTTTCCTGATCGCGCCCTCGGGCTTTTTGCTTCGGCTGATCTCGCCCGAGCTGACGGGCTTCGCCCGGCCGCCGCAATGGCTGGTGCCGAACGATCCGCTCGCGCTCTCGATGATCGCGGGGCTTGTCGCGAAGGAAATTCCCTTTCTCTTTCTGGTCGCGCTCGCGGCCTTGCCACAGCTTCCGCTTCGCCGATCGCGACAACTGACCGCGGCGCTCGGCCACGGCCATGTAAGCGGGTTTCTCGTCACCCTCTGGCCTGCCCTCTACCGGCAGATCCGGCTCGCCGTGTTTGCGGTACTCGTCTATTCCGTTTCGGTGGTCGACGTCGCCATCATTCTCGGGCCGCAACTGCCGGCGACCTTGCCGGTGCGCATCGCCCAGTGGACGGCGGATCATGAACTCAGCGCGCGTTTTCTCGCTTCGGCTGCCGCCATGCTGCAGCTTGCCGTCGTCGGTATGGCGATCGCATTGTGGTTCGCGGTCGAACGGCTCGGCAGGATCGCGCTTGTCCGAATGACCGCAACCGGACGGCGTTTTCGAAATGACGGCGCGTTGCGGCTTGCATCGGCGGTCGCTATGGCCACCTCGGCCGTTCTCATTTTCTTGGGGCTTGCTGCTCTCGGTCTCTGGTCGGTCGCGGGCCTTTGGCCCTTTCCCGATAGCTTACCGATGCATATCACGCCACGAATCTGGCTTCGCAGCCTGCCGCAAATCGGGCCGCCGCTTCGCGCCACGATCGCGCTTGCAGTCTCCGCAGCCTCGCTCGCCCTGCTCATTGCCATCCTGCTTCTCAACCGGAACGGCGCCGCAGCGCGCGGCAGCAACGGAATAGGCTACAAATCGCTCTATCTTCCCCTGCTGCTGCCGGAGATCAGTTTCATTTTCGGCCTGCAGGTCCTCATCCTCGCCGCTGGCTTGAAGCCCGCCTTTGCGACGGTGATTGCGGCACACTTCCTGTTCGTGCTGCCCTACGTGCTGCTATCGCTCTCCTCGCCGTGGCGTGCGCTCGACCCGCGCTTCGAGCAAATCGCCGCCGGCTTCGGCAAGTCCCCTTTGCGAATCCTGATCACGGTGCGCCTGCCGATGCTCTTCCGGGCCTGCCTCACCGCCTTTGCCGTCGGGTTTTCGGTGTCCGTCAGCCTTTACCTGCCGACGCTGCTCATCGGCGCGGGACGAGTGACGACGATTGCAACCGAGTCGGTCGCGCTGGCCTCCGGCGGCGACCGGCGAGTCATCGGAGTCTACGCGCTCGTCCAGGCGCTTCTGCCTTTCCTCGCATTTCTCCTTGCGTCGCTCGGGCCGCAGTTGCTATTTCGCAACCGGCGCGCCATGAGGACGTGAATGCAGGACTTCGCCAGGGCCAACTCCCCAACCAGGTCGAAATCGCTGATGCTGTCGGATGTTCGGATCCGGCTCGCGGGGCGGACGCTGCTTGCGCTCTCGGCAACGGTGATGCCGGGCGAGATCCTGACCGTAATGGGCCCCTCCGGGTCGGGCAAGTCCACCTTGCTAGCCTTTGCCGGCGGGTTTCTCGATCCGGCATTCGAGGCCAGTGGAAAGGTGCTGATCGGCGACGAGGATCTGACCGGGCTTGCGGCCAACCGGCGCCATGCGGGCATCCTGTTCCAGGATCCGCTGCTCTTTCCCCACTTGTCCGTTGGCGGCAACATTCTGTTCGCCATCCCGCAATCGGTCAGCGGCCGCCGGGCACGACGCGAACTGGCCGAGCAGGCACTGGACGAGGTCGGGCTTGCCGGCTTCTTCGATCGCGATCCGGAAACGCTCTCCGGCGGCGAGAAGGCCCGCGTCGCCCTGCAGCGCGTGCTCATCTCGGCGCCGCGTTTCCTGCTGCTCGACGAGCCCTTCTCGAAACTCGACACGGCACTTCGCCAGCAGACGCGCGACCTCGTCTTTTTCAAGGCGAGGGCTTCCCGATTGCCGGCCGTTCTCGTTACCCATGACGAGGCCGACGCGGAAGCCGCCGGCGGCCTGGTGATCGAGATCGGACGCGAGGGAGACGGCTGATGCGACTGCTTCCGCCCCTTCCGGTTCGCGAGATACTGCCCGCGCTCGGCGGAGCACTCGATCATGCGCGGTCGGTCGTGCTCTCGGCGCCGCCCGGCGCCGGCAAGACGACGCTGGTACCGCTCTTCCTCCTCGACCAGCCTTGGGCGAGAAACGGCAAGATCATTCTGCTCGAGCCGCGCCGCCTTGCGGCACGGGCTGCCGCAGGCCGCATGGCCGAACTCCTCGGCGAAAAGCCTGGGGAGACCGTGGGCTACCGCATGCGGCTCGACAACCGCATTTCCGCAAAAACGCGGATCGAGGTGGTGACCGAAGGCGTCTTCACCCGCATGATCCTGGACGATCCCGAGCTTTCCGGCGTTTCAGCCGTTCTTTTCGACGAATTCCACGAGCGATCGCTCGACGCCGACTTCGGTCTCGCGCTGGCGCTCGACGTGCAGTCGGCCTTGCGCGAGGATCTGAGGATCATCGTCATGTCGGCGACGCTCGACGTGGAGCGCGTTTCGGAACTGCTCGGCAACGCACCCGTGCTCAAGAGCGAGGGCCGCAGCTTTCCGGTGGAAATCCGCCACGAGACGAGGAACCTGTCCGAAAGCGTCGAGGACGCAGTGGTGCGCACGATCACCGAGGCGCATCGCTCCGAAGCGGGCTCGATCCTCGCCTTCCTGCCCGGCCAGGCCGAGATCACCCGCACGGCGGAGCGGCTTTCCGGACGCTTTGGCAACAACACCATGGTCGTGCCGCTTTACGGCAATCTCGGCCAGAAGGAACAGGATTCGGCAATCCGGCCGGCACCACCGGGCACGCGCAAGATCGTGCTTGCGACATCGATTGCCGAGACCTCGATCACCATCGACGGAGTGCGCATTGTCATCGACAGCGGCTTGCAGCGGCTGCCGGTATTCGAAGCCTCGACGGGGATCACACGGCTGGAGACCGTACGCGTTTCGCGCGCATCCGCCGACCAGCGGGCCGGGCGCGCCGGGCGAACCGAGCCGGGCATCGCGATCCGGCTGTGGCATGCGGGGCAGACGGCAGCGCTTGCCGCCTTCACCCCGCCGCAGATTCTCGCGAGCGACCTTTCCGGTCTGCTGCTCGATCTCGCCCATTGGGGCGTTGCCGATCCGTCATCGCTTGCCTTCCTCGACCCGCCGCTGGAGGCGACCCTGCGCGAGGCACGCGGCCTGCTCGTCGCCCTCGGCGCGCTCGATGTCCAAGGCGCGCTGACGCCGAGGGGTCGCAGGATCCGCGACCTCGCGCTGCCCGTGCGGCTCGCCGCCATGGCGGTCTCGGCCGCCGAGGAGAACCAGGCGGCGGAAGCCTGCCTCATTGCCGTGATGCTGACCGAGCAGGGTCTCGGCGGCAACGGTCTCGACATCGAAGAACGGCTGCGACGCTTCCGAAGCGATCGCGGCGAAAGGGCTGAAGCGGCCCGCGGGCTCGCCAGACGCATGGCCGCGGGCCTCGGCGGGGCAAGGACCAATGGCGCGCGCGCCCTGCCGGGCCCGCTGCTGATGCACGCATTTCCCGATCGCATTGCGCTTCAGCGTGGCGGCCGCGGCCGCTTCGTGATGGCCAATGGACGCGGTGCGGAGGTGCCGGAAACCGAAAGGCTGGCGGCGGCCGAAATGCTGGTGGTCGCCGACCTGACGGGACGGGCGGGTGCGCAGCGGGTCCTTGCCGCCGCAGAGATTAACCGGGCGGAGGTCGAAGTGCATATGCCCGAGGCGATCGTCCGCGAGGAGCAGAGCTTTTTCGACCGGACGAGCCGGCAGGTGCGCGCCCGGCGGGTGACGCGGCTCGGCGCCATCATCTTCGAGGAGGCACCAATGCCCCGACCGACCGGCGAGGCGGCCGCAAGGGCGCTCGCCGACGGCGTCCGACAATTGGGGCTGGCTACACTTTCCATTCCGAAGGATGTGCAGCAGCTGCGCGACCGCATCGGTTTCCTGCACCGTTCGATCGGCGAGCCCTGGCCCGATATGTCCGATACGGCACTTCTCTCCCGCCTCGAGGAATGGTTCGTCCGCTTTCAAGGGGAAGCCGGCGGCATCGACGGCATCAAAGGGCGCGACCTTGCCGAAGGCCTTCTCTCCCTCGTCCCCCATGATCTCCAGCGCGACCTCGGGCGGCTCGCACCGACACATTTCGAAGCGCCGACGGGCCAACGGCACCCCATCCGTTACGAGGGCGACGAGCCGCTCCTGTCGATCCGCGTACAGGAACTCTTCGGACTGAAGACGCATCCGACGATCGGCAATGGCCGGCTGCCGCTGCTTCTCGAGCTGATCTCACCCGGCCACCGCCCGATCCAGACCACCCGCGACCTGCCGGGCTTCTGGGCCGGCTCCTGGAAGGATGTGCGCGCGGACATGCGCGGACGCTACCCGAAACACCCCTGGCCGGAGGATCCCGCCAATGCCGCGCCCACGACGCGGGCGAAGCCGCGCGGCACGTAGAGCATGCAATAAGCAGATTTTCATGGGTTCACCCACGATTATCGGGTTTAGATTCCTCCGCAGGTTCTGATCGCAAATCGTGGGCGCTTTTGCGGAACCTGCTTAGGACTGGTCTATCGTCCCGGTCTAGCGATAAACTTGAGCTGCAGCGCGCGAAAGGACCGGCATGGCGGCAATGGCACTCGACAATCTCAACGGCAATCGCAGCCTGCGGCTCCAGACGCTCGTGCGGCTGCGGTGGCTCGCGGTGGGCGGCCAAGCCGTGGCCGTGATCGTCACGGCATTCTGGCTGCAATTCCCGCTGCCGCTCGTTTCCTGCTCGGTTCTGATCGCAAGCCTTGCGCTGCTCAATGCCTTTCTGACGGTGCGCTATCCGCCGACGCACCGGCTGACGGCGCCGGCCGCCTTCGCGCTGCTCGGGCTCGACCTGGCGCAGCTGACGGCGCTGCTCTTCATCACCGGCGGGCTTGCCAATCCCTTTGCGCCGCTTCTTTGCGTGCCGGTGATCATCTCGTCTGCCTCGCAGCCGAAGCCGCACAGCATCGTTCTGGCGGGCTTCGCGGTCATCGGCATCACGGCCCTTGCCTTCTCCCCTTTCCCGCTGCCGTGGTATCCCGGAACCGTGTTGCTGATGCCGAGCGTCCTGACGATCGGCATCTGGTTTGCCATCGTCTCGATGACGGCCTTCGCCGCCTTCTACACCTATCGCGTTTCGCTCGAGGCAAGCGAGCTTTCCGAAGCGCTGACGGCAACCGAGCTCGTGCTGCAGCGCGAAAAGCACCTGTCGCAGCTCGACGGCCTCGCCGCCGCCGCCGCTCATGAGCTCGGCACGCCGCTTGCGACGATCAGCGTCGTCGCCAAGGAGATGGAACGGGAGCTTGGCGACGACCCGCGCTTCGGCGAGGACGTCCACCTGTTGCGCAGCCAAAGCGAGCGCTGCCGCGATATCCTGAAGCGGCTGACGACGCTCTCGTCGGAAAGCGAGGAGCACATGCGGCTTCTGCCGCTCTCCTCGCTGATCGAGGAGGTGATGGCGCCGCACCGCGAATTCGGGATCGAGATCAAGCTCGTGGAGAAGGGAGACCGCGCCGGCGAACCCGTCGGCGCCCGCAATGCCGGTATCCTCTACGGTCTCGGCAACCTTCTGGAAAACGCCGTCGACTACGCGCGGAAGGCCGTGATCGTTACGGTCGAGCACACCGCCGAGCGGGTGAAGGTGACGATCGAGGACGACGGCGACGGTTTCGCACCGGACATCCTGGCGCGGATCGGCGAGCCCTATGTCACCCGGCGGCAGAAGGAAGATAGCGCCGGCGGGCTCGGGCTCGGCCTTTTTATCGCCAAGACGCTGCTCGAGCGATCCGGCGCCCGGCTGCGCTTCGAGAACGGCAATCCGGGCGCCCGCGTCAGCGTCGAATGGCCGCGCGCGCTGATGGAGACGAAACTGGCCAAGTGATCTGCGGCGGATTATTGAAGACAGGGGCGAAAAAACCACGTAATTTCAACGGGACCGCAGGGCTCGAGGGTTGAAGAATGACGGACAAATCAACGGGTGGACAAAGCACGCAGTCGGATGCCGAGCTGATCGGGCCCGACAGGACGCTCCTGATCGTCGATGACGACGGGCCTTTCCTGCGGCGGCTCGCACGCGCCATGGAGGCACGCGGCTTCACGGTCGAAATTGCCGAATCGGTCGCCGAAGGCATCGCCAAGGCGAAGGCGCAGCCGCCGAAACATGCGGTCATCGACCTGAGGCTCGGCGACGGCAGCGGGCTCGACGTGATCGAGGCGATCCGCGGGCGCCGCGACGACACGCGGATGATCATGCTGACCGGCTACGGCAACATCGCCACGGCCGTTAACGCGGTTAAGCTCGGTGCGGTCGACTATCTCTCGAAGCCGGCGGACGCGGACGACATCTTCTCCGCCCTGGTGCAGCGTTCAGGCGAGCGGGTCGAGCCGCCGGAAAACCCGATGTCGGCCGACCGCGTCCGCTGGGAACATATCCAGCGCGTCTACGAGATGTGCGAGCGCAACGTCTCGGAAACCGCGCGGCGCCTCAACATGCACCGCCGCACGCTGCAGCGCATCCTGGCGAAGCGGGCGCCGAAATAATCAGGTTTCCACATCACGGCTGCCGGCGACGATGCCGCGAATCGATTCGCCGAGTTCGCCGTTTCTCTCCGCAGCCCATTCGGCGAGCATCAGGCGCTGTGCCGCCACCCGGGCAAAGGCCTGGGTGACCGATTTGCGCGTCGCGGCGGCCAGGCGATGTTCGGGGGCGTCGCGCAGCATATGTGCTTCGTAGCCGTCGGAAAGCATGAGCCCGCATTCCTCCGGAAAGATGTCGAGCGGCACCTCCGCATGAGTCGCAAAGAACAGCCGGTCGCAATGCAGCCGGTAGTCCGGCCATTTGCGGTCGACGCGAAAATCCTCGATAGAGGTCTTGATCTCGACGATCCAGATCTCGCCCTTCGCAGACAGCGAGATGAGGTCCGCCCGCCGGCCACTCGCGAGGGTCAGTTCCGGCAGCACGGCATGACGCATATCGGCAAGCAGGCGCTGCACGCCGCGGCGCACCTTCAATGCCCGCTCCGACTGGCGCCCGTCGGCGAGCGGATTGTCGCCATGGATCGATAGAATCGTCATCGTTCGACTTCGGCGCAAGGCGCCGCTCCGCCGCTTGTTGCAAAAAAGCAATCGTCGCGGAATTTACACTTTACGGCCGAATTGCGGCGCCTCCGTCCCTTGCTAAGCACCATGCAATCGCAAATAAGCTGACGGCCGGACACCCTCCTCCCGTCCTTCCTTACCCTTCCTTGTACGAGACCCTCATGCGCTTCCGCAACGCTCTCCTTTTGTGCAGTCTGGCGGCGACTGTCCTCATCGCCGGCTGCTCGCAAACCACGTCCACCGCCGGCTCCTCCTCCGAGGGCGAAAAAGTGGCGACGAATCAGATCTTTACAAGCAATTATGGCGCGGTCGAGGACCACGGCTATCCCTTGCCGGCGATCCCGATCGACCGTCTCGACAAGCGCTTCCATCGACAAATCGTTGAGTATCGGACGAAGGAGCGCCCCGGTACCATCATCGTCAACACGCCGAATCGCTTCCTCTATTACGTGCTGCCGGGCGGCAAGGCGGTGCGCTACGGCATCGGCGTCGGCAAGGCCGGCTTCGCCTGGGAGGGCGAGGCCTATGTCGCCTGGAAGCAGGAATGGCCGACCTGGCATCCGCCGAAGGAGATGGCCGAACGCAAGCCGGAAGTCGCCAAATATGTCGAGGAGGGCATGGGCCCGGGGCTCAGCAACCCGCTCGGCGCCCGGGCGCTCTACCTCTTCAACGAGGAAGGGCGCGATACGCTCTTCCGCCTGCACGGCACGCCGGAATGGTCCTCGATCGGCACCGCCGCGTCGTCCGGCTGCATCCGGCTGATGAACCAGGACATCATCGATCTCTATGCACGGGTTCGCCCGGGCCGCAGCGCACGCGTTATCGTGCAGCAGTAATGGCATCCCCGCTGCGACCTGTCGCCGGCAATAGAGATGTTCCCTCACCCTAGCCCTCTCCCCGGATGCGGGGCGAGGGGACGGGTCGGAAACCGCCCGTACTCTTCTTCACGCCCCCTGCTTCGCCTTCTGTTCCAGGCGCCGGCGATGGAGCACCGGTTCGGTATAACCGTTCGGCTGTTCGCGCCCCTTGAGCACGAGGTCGAGGGCGGCCTGGAAGGCGATCGATTCGTCGAAGCGGCCGGCCATCGGCTGGTAGTTCGGATCGGCGGCGTTCTGCCGGTCGACGATCGCCGCCATCCGCCTCATCGTCTCGACGATCTGCGCCTCGGTGACGATGCCGTGATGCAGCCAATTCGCCATGTGCTGTGAGGAGATGCGCAGCGTCGCGCGGTCTTCCATCAGGCCGACATCGTTGATGTCCGGCACCTTCGAGCAACCGACGCCCTGATCGACCCAGCGAACGACATAGCCGAGAATGCCCTGCGCATTGTTGTCGAGTTCGCGCTGGATTTCCTCCTCGGTCCAGTTCGGCCGCGCCGCCACCGGCACCGAGAGGATGTCCGCGAGCCTGGCGCGGGGCCGGCTCTTGAGGCTCGCCTGGACCTCGGCAACGTCGACGCGATGGTAATGGGTCGCATGCAGCGTCGCGGCCGTCGGAGAGGGAACCCAGGCCGTGTTGGCACCCGCCTTCGGATGGGCGATCTTCTGTTCGAGCATCGCCGCCATCAGGTCCGGCATGGCCCACATGCCCTTGCCGATCTGCGCGTGGCCGGAAAGCCCGCATAGAAGGCCGATGTCGACGTTCCAGTCTTCGTAGGCGGCAATCCAGGCCGCCTGCTTCATGTCGCCCTTGCGGATCATCGGACCGGCTTCCATCGAGGAGTGGATTTCGTCGCCGGTACGATCGAGGAAGCCGGTATTGATGAAGACGATGCGTCCGCGCGCGGCGCGGATGCATTCCTTGAGGTTGACGGTGGTGCGCCGCTCCTCGTCCATGATACCCATCTTCATCGTATTGGCCGAAAGTCCGAGTGCGGCCTCGACACGCGCAAAGATATCGCAGGCGAATGCCACTTCGTCGGGACCGTGCATCTTCGGCTTGACGACATACATCGAGCCGGCGCGCGAATTCGCCCGGCGGCCGTTGGGGCCGATGTCGTGCAGCGCGATCAGTGCGGTGACCATCGCGTCCATGAGGCCTTCGGGGACCTCGCCTCCGTCGCGGTCGAGGATCGCCGGATTGGTCATCAGGTGACCGACATTGCGCACCAGCATCAGCGATCGGCCAGGCAGCGTCAGCGCTGAACCGTCGGGCCTCGTATAGACCCGATCGGGATTGAGCTTGCGCGTGAAGGTCTGGCCTCCCTTGGTGACCTCCTCCTCCAAATCGCCCTTCATCAGACCGAGCCAGTTGCGGTAGACGACGATCTTGTCCTCGGCATCGACGGCGGCGACGGAATCCTCGCAATCCATGATCGCGGTAATCGCCGATTCGACGACGACATCCGATATCTGCGCCGGATCGGCCTTGCCGATGGCCGTCTTCTCATCGAGGATGAGGGCGACGTGCAGATTGTTGCGGGAGAGCACGACCTCGGCCGGAGCATCCGCTGCACCGACATAGCCGGCGAGTTGAGCCGGATCCCGAAGGGCAGTTTTGGCGCCGTTCGCCAGCGTGACCGCCAGCGCCGCGCCCTCGATCGCAAGCCCGCTTACCTCGCTCCAACGGCCCTCGGCCAGCGGAACGCTCACATCGAGAAAATCGCGAACCCAGGCGATGACCCTTTCGCCACGAACCGGGTTATAGCTCTTGCCGCGTTCGGCGCCGTCATCCTCGGAAATCGCATCGGTTCCGTAGAGGGCATCATAGAGGGAGCCCCAGCGGGCGTTGGCGGCGTTCAGGGCGTAGCGGGCGTTCATCACCGGCACGACGAGCTGCGGCCCGGCGATCGTCGCGATCTCCGGATCGACATTGGCGGTCGAGACGGAGAAATCCGGTCCTTCGGGCAGGAGATAGCCGATCTTCCTGAGGAAGGCCTCATAACCATCCACGTCGACGGGGGCGCCGTGCTCGCGATACCAGGCATCGAGCTGAGCCTGCAGGTCATCGCGCCGGGCGAGCAGCGCGCGGTTCTTCGGCACGAGATCGTGTATGAGAGCCGACAGGGCCGAAAAGAAGTGCTCGGACTCGATACCGGTCCCCGGCATCGCCTCCTCGACCAGAAAGCGGTGCAGTCCGGCATCGATCTTCAAGCCAAATTTCTCAACGCGATCCATGCCGCAACTCCCGATTCTCGATCACCACTCAATAGCTGAAAACAGGATACATGCGGAAAATGATCGCGCACACCCGCTATCCAGGCGGGCGCAGTCTCTCATCAATTCGTCCTCTGTCAATTCTGCAAAAGTTCTAAGAATTATTTCCTGACCGGATCAGCAATGCGCGATTCGCGGCCGGCCGCTGGCGGACGCGATGAACCGCGCCTCGATCAGTTTGCGTCCGCCCTCCATCTCGGGCGCGTCGATCTCTTCCCGGAGCGTTGCCACCGGCTGCTCTGCGCCGTTTGCCCGCGCCGTTTCCAGCGCCATCGCCTCGGCCCGGATGCGGGCAACCTCGAAGGCCTCCTCCTCACCGAGGAACCGCTCGCTGACGCCCGCACCGTTGACGACGAAGATACCTTCCTCCGGTGTCGTGACGAAGACGGTCACGGTGGCGCGCACCTGGCCAACCACGGCGCCGACCGCATTCGCCACATCGGCCTCCCCGGGAATCGCCGTCTCGGTGCCGAGCATATCGGCGATCGCCGGATAATAGACGGGGGCCGAGGCGCCGAGCCCGACAAGCGGCCGGTCGAGGCGGATCGAGAAACGCACGATACCGGGCTCGCGCTTCAATGCCCGGTCGACGGCAAGCGAAGCAGCCGGATCAATCGCTCCGGCGCCGTCTTCATGGAGACAGGCCTGCAGGATCACCTCCGAGGACTGCCGCGTCAGCCGGTCGACGATCATTTCGGCAAGCTTCTTGGCCGAGGTCGCGATCGGCTGGCCCGATCCGTCCTTGCCGCGGCCGGCAAGCTCGAGACCGAGACGGGCGGCCTCGGCGTTCCATTGTGACTGGCGTCCGAGCACATGCATGGCATCGGATGGCGTCAGGCCAGAGATATGCACCAGCCCGCGTGCGACAAGTCGGTCAAGGGTGGCCCGCTGCGCCGTGGTGACGAGCAGGTCCGCGAGCGCCACCGGCACCTGCCGGATCCGGCCGTAAAGGACCTGCTCCTGCGGCTGAAGTCCGCTCGCCAGGTGATCGGGCAGGCCCGTGCGCACGGCAAAGCGGCCGTCATGGCGGCCGGCATGGGGCGAGCGCAATTGCTTCTCCAGTACGGAGAGAACCGCCTCGCCATGGAGATGGGCAGCCAGGCTCAAGGGCAGGAAACGGCGGGGTCCAAGCTCGAATTTTGCTTTCAGGCCGCGATCATTGATCCGTACTTCCGAATCGCCGCCGAGACCGAAGGTGCGCATCGCAACCGCCTCGACCATCGTGCGGAATCCGCCGACGACGGCCCCGTCCGCATCGAGCCGCGGCCGGCCGCCCTCGAGAACGGCGACATCCGTCGTCGTACCGCCAATGTCGGAAACGACGGCGTTTTCGAGACCGGTCAAATGCCTGGCGCCGACCAGGCTCGCCGCCGGGCCGGAGAGTATCGTCTCGATCGGCCTCAGCCTCGCTTCGGCGGCGGAAATGAGGGCGCCATCGCCGCGCACCACCATCATCGGTACGTCGATGCCACGCGCTTTCAGGAAATCCTCGCAGGAGCCGATCAGCCGGTCGATCATCGAGACAAGGCGCGCGTTGAGCAGGGTCGTCAGCGCCCGGCGCGGGCCGCCGAGCTTCGAGGAAAGCTCGTGGCTGCAGGTAACCGGCAGGTGCGAGACCTCGCGGATCCGCTCGCGCACGCGCTTCTCGTGGTCGGGGTTGCGCACGGCGAAATAGCCGGCGATCGCAAAGGACGACACCTGCCGGCTGAGTTGCGGCAGCGCCTCGTCGAGCGCGCGCATGTCGAGCGGCGTCTCACCGCCATGGACGTTGTGGCCGCCCGGCAGAAACAGAACCGGATCCGAGCCGAGCGCCTCGATGAGCCCGTCGCGCTTCAGGTCTTCCGGCCCGAAGCCGATCATGACGAGGCCGGCGCGGCCGCCTTGTCCCTCGACCAGCGCATTTGTTGCCAGCGTCGTCGAGAGCGAGACGAGGCTGATCGCCGAAACCGGGGCCTGCGCCTTCTGCAGGACGGCCTCGACCGCCCCGGAAATACCCACGGCAAGGTCGTGCCGCGTCGTCAGCGCCTTTGCCTTGGCTACGACGCCCGTTGCTTCGCTGAAAAGGACGGCGTCGGTATAGGTTCCGCCGGTGTCGATGCCGAGAAGAAGGTGCGCGGTCAATTTCTGCTCAGTCCATGTTGAGAGCCGGGTGAGCCCGGGAGAGAAGGGGATCGGCCGGTGATAGGACAAATTGGCGGGTTTGACCACCGTGTGACGGACATCCGCTGTCGCAGGTACACTGAGATTATCGCGCGCGAAGCGTTACCTGCATCGGCAGCCCGCCTTTCGGCTGGGTCGTCAACCGCTGCACCGGCCAAGGATCGGTCGCCTCGGTCGGATCGAAACGGAAGCGGCGCATGAGCACGGCAATGGCGATGATCGCCTCCTGCAGCGCGAAGGTCGCACCGATGCAGACGCGCGGTCCCGCGCCGAATGGCAGGTATTGGAAGCGGTTGATCTTTTCACGGTTTTCCGGAAGGAAGCGTTCGGGCATGAACGCGCGCGGCTTCTGCCAATAAAGCGCATGGCGGTGCAAGGTCCAGGGCATGATCAGCACCGATATGCCCTTGCGGATCGCCACATGCTCGCCCTCGGGCGAGGTCCACTCGTCCTCCTCGATCGCCGCGCGATTGATCGAGGGTGCCGGCGGATAGAGCCGGAGCGCCTCCTCGAAGGCGGCAAGCACGTGCGGCATGCGCCCGAGCCAGTCGACGGGATCGGCACCGCTTGCGAAGACCACATCGATTTCCCGCTCCATGATCTCGCGATAGGCCGGCGTATTGGCGATGCAATAGAGGCACCAGGCGAGCGCGCGCGCCGTCGTCTCGTGGCCGGCGCCGATGAAGGTCAGGATATTGTCCTCGATCTCGTCGGTCGAAAGGCCGTCCGGCCCTTCGAGCTGCAGCAGCAGCGTCAGGAAATCGTTCGGCACGCTTTCGGGCTCCTGCGCCATCCGCCGCCGGCGTTGCGCCATGGTCTCCGAGACGACGCCGCGGAAGCGGTCGAGCACCTTCCGTCCGCCGATCCGGGTCAGCCGCGGCACCCATTTCGGTGCGACAAGGAGGTCCATCGGATCGACGCGGCCCATCCGCTGCAGCAATTGCTCGACATTGGCGGCGAAGCCTTCCTTTTCGACGGCGATTTCGCCGGAAAACAGCGTCTCGGCAAGGATCTCGAAGGTGAGTTCCGTCATGTCGACGGCGATATTGCTGACGAAGGGCTCCGACGCGGCGCGCTCATAGCGCTCGACGAAGGTTTCCGAGACCCGCAGCATCTGGCCGGCAAAGCCCTTGGCGTGGCGCGGCGTGAAAACCGGCGCCATGGCCTTGCGCGACCGCCTCCAGACCTCCCCCTCCGCCGTCAAGAGCCCATCGCGCAGGATCGGCCGGAGGATCAGCCGCCGCACCTCCGACATTTCATAGTTGGCGGCGTTCTCGACGAGGATGTAGCGGATGAGACCGGGATCGTTGACGATCAGCGTGCGCTGATTGATGAATTTCGTCTCGATCCAGGGCAGCGTGTAGGACGGCTCGCCCCAGAGCTCGAGCGGGTTTCGAAGCACAGTGCGGATGATCTGCAGTCGCGAGGGGATGCCGGTCCGCGGGACGGGCGCGGGCGGCTCGAAGGGCTCCGGGCGCGTGTCCATGACGAGGTGCCTTTCCTGATCGCCGACTGCCGCAATTGAAGGTGCTGCAGCAGCCTTCGCGCGTCTGAGCAGACGTGCGGGCTTTGTCAGCGTTTCAGCTTTTGGCGGCGCAATCAAGGGCCGGTTTCACGTGAAGCACGCTGACGGCGCCGGTCGCGGCGCGGTCCGGCTCAGAGCAGCGCTTCGAGCTCCGCGCGCCGGTCGTTAACGAGCCAGCCGTAGTAGTTTTCTTCCGGCCAATGCACCTCGCCGTCCGCATTCTTCGCAGCAAGGGCCGTGGCGCGCCCATCCGGATTGCCGACATTGTAGAGCGTTGCCGTGATCCCGGGATTGTTGGAGATGTCAACGCCGGCGATCGAGCGATAGACGTCGATCGAATGGCGGATGCTTGCGGCCATGTAGGCGAGCGAGACGTCGGGGTCCATGATCGCCGCGTAGACGCTGGCCGCGTTGCTTTCGTCAAGCCGGGGATATCCGGAAACGCGCGACACCATGTCCGTCAGCTTCAACGCCGTCAGCGGGTTGATCTGGCCGAGGCCGAAGGTCTGGCCGGCGAAGAAGGGCTGGAAGAACACCGCACTGAAGCGATTGTTCGGGAAGGCCTTGCCGACGACGACGCGGCCACGGAACTCGCGTTCCCATACCGCCTCGCGGCAGCTCCACAGCGCATAGGAGGTCTTCTTGTCCGCGCATGCACCAAATTGCGAGCGCTGGACGAATTCGCCGATCGACTCACCGTTATAGCCGAAGTGGAAGCTGTTGCCGGCATAGGCGGCCGCCTTGACGTAATAGGCCTGCAGGCGGTCATAGGCGTCGACGTTATAGGTGTGCTCGCCGACGATGGCGCCGATCATGTGAATGGGCGCTATGCCGTAGGCCGCCGAAATCTGCGTGATCTTGGCGATCAGGTTGCGGTCGGAGGCGAGGAGATCGCGCACCTTCTCGTACTTCGCGTCGAAAGAGGTTCGACCTGCCCTGGTGCGGCGAACGGAGGCGCCGGGAACGTCCGGCTGCTCTGCATGCCGGTTGCCTTCGGGCACCATGCGGATCTCGGCCACAGCCGGCTTGGCGACGGCGAAGCAAAGCGTGGCGATGGCGAAAAGACAAGCGGTGAGACGCACGATCTGTATTCCTGTGAACTTCTTTCCCGGAGGGACCCGATCCGGTCGGCGCGGGCCGCGTAAGGCAGAATAATGTCGGAATCATGCCCTGTTCCGGCTGATCGCCTTCGCTCTAGAAAAAATGCGGGCGCCTGTCGAGTGGCCGGCGCCCGTACCATCGAGCGATGAGCGGCTTTTCGCTGAAAGCCGGCAGAAAGGTCACAGAATGTAGCGCGACAGGTCGGTGTTGGCCGCAAGGTCGCCCACATGTTTGCGGACATATTCCGCGTCGATCATCATGGTGTGACCGCCGCGATCCGGCGCGTCGAAGGAGATGTCGTCCAGGACGCGCTCCATCACCGTCTGCAGCCGGCGGGCGCCGATATTCTCGACATTGGCGTTCAGCTGGACGGCGACTTCCGCAAGCGCGTCGATCGCATCCTCGGTGAAGTCCAGGACCACGCCCTCCGTCTCGAGCAGCGCCTTGTACTGGCGGATGAGGCTGGCCTCGGTTTCCGTCAGGATGCGGCGGAAGTCCTCCTTGGTCAAAGCACGCAGCTCGACCCGGATCGGCAGACGGCCCTGCAGTTCCGGCAGCAGATCCGACGGCTTCGAAACATGAAAAGCGCCGGACGCGATGAAGAGGATATGGTCCGTCTTCACCGGCCCGTATTTCGTCGCGACCGTCGTGCCTTCGACCAGAGGCAGCAGGTCCCGCTGGACGCCTTCGCGCGAAACGCCGGCGCCGAAGCCGCCCTCGCGGGCCGCGATCTTGTCGACCTCGTCGAGGAAGACGATACCGTCGTTTTCAGCCGAGGCGACCGCCTCACGCTGGATCTGCTCAGTGTCGAGCAGCTTGTCGGATTCGTCGTTGATCAGGATCCCGTAAGATTCCTTGACCGTCGTCTTGACCTTCTTCGTCCTGCCGCCGAGCGCCTTGCCGAACATTTCCGACAGGTTCAACACGCCGATATTGGCACCTGGCATGCCTGGAATCTCCAGCGTGCCCGGCATGCCCGCGTCGGCAATATCGATCTCGATCTCCTTGTCGTCGAGCTCGTTGGCACGCAGCTTCTTGCGGAAGGAATCGCGCGTCGCCGGGGAAGCCGTCGCGCCGACGAGCGCATCCAGCACCCGCTCTTCCGCATTCTGGTGCGCCTTCGCCTTCACTTCGGCCCGCTTTTTCTCGCGCACGAGCGCGATGCCGACCTCCACAAGATCGCGCACGATCTGCTCGACGTCCCGGCCGACATAGCCGACCTCGGTGAACTTGGTGGCCTCCACCTTGATGAAGGGGGCGCCGGCGAGCTTGGCAAGGCGGCGGGAAATCTCGGTCTTGCCGACGCCGGTCGGGCCGATCATCAGAATGTTCTTCGGCATGACCTCGTCGCGCAGCTCGTCGCTGAGCTGCTGCCGGCGCCAGCGGTTGCGCAGGGCGATCGCCACCGCGCGCTTCGCGTCCTTCTGGCCGATAATGTAGCGGTCGAGCTCCGACACGATTTCTCTGGGTGAAAAGTTGGTCATCAATTCCTCTCAAACTCGGTCCGCGTCAGCTCCATCAGGAGGGTCCGGCCGGACTCGTCTATCCATTCGCCGAAGGGTACGAAACCGGCCTTCGTATAGGCTCTGACCGCGCGGTGGTTGCCGGCATCCGGGTCGATAACGATACGCTCGGCACCTTTCTCGAACAGCCTAGCCGCGAAGGAACGGAGCGCGAGCGCGGCAACGCCTTTGCCGGTCATTTCGGGCGGGCCGACGAAGATGTCGACGCCGGACGTGTCGGCCGAAAGTTCGCCCGCCCAGGCTTCGTCGTCATATTGCGAGGGGATC
The DNA here is from genome assembly GCF_002288525.1 of Sinorhizobium sojae CCBAU 05684. Taxonomy (NCBI): domain Bacteria; kingdom Pseudomonadati; phylum Pseudomonadota; class Alphaproteobacteria; order Hyphomicrobiales; family Rhizobiaceae; genus Sinorhizobium; species Sinorhizobium sojae. The sequence continues at coordinate 3,392,750 of NZ_CP023067.1, read as the reverse complement.
CAGGATTGGATGTAACCGGCCGGTTCACCTTCGATATGGAAGATGAAACCATCGACCTCTCCCGTCTCACAACCGTCGCGGATCAATCCGAGTTCCACATCCGGGTCACCCCACCATTGGCGGACATGCGGCTCCGACAGCCAGGCAAGGAGCATCGGCAGGTGGCGCTCGGCCATCGGCTCGAAACTCACCTCTGCCCGGTCAGTCGGCATCCAGTGTCTCCACAACGATGCTGTGGTTGGTGTAGACGCAAATATCGCCGGCGATTTCCAGTGCGCGCCGGGCAATCTCTTCCGCAGATTTGTCACTGTCCATCAGGGCGCGCGCAGCCGCAAGCGCGTAATTCCCGCCCGAACCGATGGCGATCGTCCCGTGCTCCGGCTCGAGCACGTCGCCGTTGCCGGTAATCGCCAGCGTCAACGATCTGTCGGCAACCAGCATCATGGCCTCGAGGTTCCGCAGATACTTGCTGGTGCGCCAATCCTTGGCAAGTTCCACGGCCGCACGCATCAGCTGGTCGGGATATTGTTCGAGCTTCGCTTCCAGGCGCTCGAGAAGCGTGAAGGCATCCGCCGTTGCGCCGGCGAAGCCGGCAATCACGTCGCCCTTCAAGAGACGACGGACCTTGCGCGCATTGCCCTTCATGATCGTCTGGCCAAGGCTGACCTGGCCGTCGCCGGCCATCACCACCTTGCCGCCCTTGCGCACCGTGATGATGGTGGTCGCGTGCATCGTTCCGTAGGGATTGTGTTCGCTCATGTGAAACTACCTGTTGGCCCCGCGGATCCGGGGCGTTGCAGCCCGACCCGGGCCTGGTTGCTTGGGGCCTATGTAAGTCGGCTCGCCACAATTGCAAATGCGCCGCCCCGCCATTCCCTCCCTGGCTTTGCATCCGGGCCTGGGCCGATCGAATTTCCGTTGCAGTTCTGGATATTTCGCGCCCCGCCTGATATGGAGCGGCTCTTACAGCGACGCGCGTCCTATCAGACGCGCAAAGGTCGATGTACCACATTGAATCGCTGCACGCTCCGTTGCCTCTTGTGCACTTTTCGGGGTCGAGCGCAGACAGGAGAGCCTGATGGCAGACGTCATGCCCAGCCGAACCGGCCAGGTTTCGCGAAAGACGAACGAAACGGACGTTTCCGTCTCCGTCAATATCGACGGAACGGGCGCGTCGAAGGTCACGACCGGGGTTGGCTTCTTCGATCACATGCTGGATCAGCTTGCGCGCCATTCGCTGATCGACATGGAGATCAGCACAGAGGGCGACCTGCATGTCGACGACCACCACACCGTCGAGGATACCGGCATTGCGATCGGCCAGGCAATCGCCAAGGCGCTCGGCGATCGCCGCGGCATCACGCGCTATGCCTCGATCGACCTAGCCATGGACGAGACGATGACCCGCGCCGCCGTCGATGTTTCGGGCCGGCCCTTTCTCGTCTGGAATGTAGCCTTCTCCTCGCCCAAGATAGGCACCTTCGACACGGAACTCGTGCGGGAGTTCTTCCAGGCTTTCGCCCAGCACGCCGGCATCACGCTGCATGTGCAGAACATCTACGGCGCGAACAACCACCATATCGCCGAAACCTGCTTCAAATCCGTCGCCCGCGTGCTTCGCACCGCAACCGAAATCGACCCGCGCCAGGCTGGACGCGTTCCCTCGACGAAGGGGACGCTCGCCTGAGCCGGCTAAATACTGGTTTGAAGATCATGGCATCCTATCTCATCCTGACCCCGCCCGGTGCCGCCGCCGACGATGAAAGGGCGCGTTTCGTCGCCGACGGCTTTTCCTGGCCAGCCTTCTTCTTCCCCGCGCTCTGGCTGATCGCCAAGCGGGCATGGCTCCTGGGAATCCCGGTTGCCGTCCTGCAGATTCTGTTGATCTCTTTCTCGACTCTACCCGGCGGCTTCGTCCCGGCCCTCCTCATGCACCTTGCGCTCAGCCTGCTGGTCTCGCTTGAGGGGCCGCTCGTCATAGCCGGGCTGCTCTCAGCCAAGGACTGGACGCTGCGCAGGATCGTTCCGGCGCGGGACCTCGCGACGGCGGAGCGGATCTATTACTCGACCGCGACCGCGCATTCCAAAAACGCCACGCCATTGCGGTCGGTCGAATGGTCCGGGACGGAACGGACGGAAAATTCCACCGGCCCCGACTTCTTTGAATCGTATGGAGAGCGCTGATGCGGGTCGCCATCATTGACTATGGATCGGGCAACCTGCGCTCGGCCACCAAAGCTTTCGAGCGGGCTGCGCGCGAAGCCGGCATCGCCGCGGAGATCGAACTGACGGACCGGCCGGAGCGGGTGGCTTCGGCCGATCGCATTGTGCTGCCGGGCGTCGGTGCCTACGCGGATTGCCGCCAGGGGCTCGCCGCCGTCACCGGTATGGAGGAGGCTTTGACGCAGGCGGTGGAGACGGCCGGGCGGCCCTTCCTCGGCATCTGCGTCGGCATGCAGCTCATGTCCTCGCGCGGTCTCGAAAAAACGATCACCCGGGGCTTCGGCTGGATCCCCGGCGATGTCGTCGAAATGACACCAAGGGACACTGCGCTGAAGATTCCGCAGATCGGCTGGAATACGCTGCGGCTCACCCGGGCACACGCGCTCTTCGAAGACATTCCGACCGGCGAAGACGGCCTGCATGCCTATTTCGTGCACTCCTATCACCTATCCGCCGAGAACCCGGCGGATGTGGTTGCCGTCACGGAATATGGTGAACCGGTGACGGCCTTCGTCGCCACTGGCAACAAAGCGGGCGCGCAATTCCACCCGGAAAAGAGCCAGACGCTCGGCCTCGCCCTCATCTCGAACTTCTTGCGCTGGCAGCCGTGACGCTTCGCGGGCGCTCTTCTGATCGGACGAACCCATGATTCTCTTTCCCGCAATCGACCTCAAAGACGGCCAATGCGTGCGTCTGAAGCTCGGCGACATGGACCAGGCGACCGTCTACAATGCCGATCCGGCCGCCCAGGCGCGCGCCTTCGAGGAGCAGGGCTTCGAATGGCTGCATGTCGTCGACCTGAACGGCGCCTTTGCCGGCGAGACGGTCAACGGCACCGCGGTCGACGCCATCCTCAAGGCCACGCACAATCCGGTGCAGCTCGGCGGCGGCATCCGCGCGCTCGAGCATATCGAGAACTGGCTCTCCCGCGGGCTCGCCCGCGTCATCCTCGGCACGGTTGCCGTTCGCGACCCGGCGCTGGTGATCGAGGCCTGCCACAAGTTCCCGGGCCGGGTTGCGGTCGGCATCGACGCAAAGGGCGGCAAGGTGGCCGTCGAGGGCTGGGCGGAGGCCTCCGAACTCGGGGTGATCGAGCTCGCGAAAAAGTTCGAGGGAGCCGGCGTCGCGGCGATCATCTATACCGATATCGATCGCGACGGCATCCTCACCGGCATCAACTGGGACTCGACCCTGGAGCTTGCAAACGCCGTTTCCATTCCGGTGATCGCCTCCGGTGGCCTTGCCTCGATGGATGACATCCGCCGGCTGACACAGCCTGACGCGCACAAGCTCGAAGGGGCGATTTCCGGGCGGGCGCTCTATGACGGGCGGATCGACCCGAAGGAGGCGCTGGCTCTGATCCGCGATGCGCGAAAAGGGATGAACCCATGACCCTGAAAGCCCGCGTAATTCCCTGCCTCGATGTCAAAGACGGCCGCGTCGTCAAGGGCGTCAACTTCGTCGACCTCATCGATGCCGGCGATCCGGTCGAGGCGGCGAGAGCCTATGATGCGGCCGGTGCCGACGAGCTCTGCTTCCTCGACATCACTGCCTCCTCCGACAATCGCGAGACGATCTTCGACGTCGTCGCCCGCACCGCCGAGCAATGCTTCATGCCGCTCACCGTCGGCGGCGGCGTGCGCCAGGTGGCCGATATCCGCAAGCTCCTGCTTGCCGGCGCCGACAAGGTGTCTATTAACACGGCGGCGGTGAAGAACCCGGATTTCGTCGCCGAAGCCGCCGACAAGTTCGGCAACCAGTGCATCGTCGTCGCCATCGACGCGAAAAAGGTCTCGACGCCGGGCGAGGAAGACCGTTGGGAGATCTTCACCCATGGCGGTCGCCAGCCGACGGGTATCGACGCGATCGAATTCGCGCGCAAGGTCGTCGATCTCGGCGCCGGCGAAATCCTGCTGACGTCGATGGATCGCGACGGCACGAAAGCCGGTTACGACATCCCGCTGACGCGCGCGATTGCGGATGCCGTGCGTGCGCCGGTCATCGCCTCGGGCGGCGTCGGTACGCTCGACCATCTCGTCGAAGGCATCCGCGACGGCCATGCGACGGCCGTGCTTGCGGCGTCCATTTTCCACTTCGGCACCTACAGCATCGGCGAAGCCAAGCGCTACATGGCCGAGCATGGCATCGCCATGCGGCTCGACTAACCCAAAGGAGCCCGTCATGACCGAATTCACGCTCTCCGACCTCGAACGGATTGTCGCGACCCGCGCCAAGGCGGCGGCGGAGGACTCCTGGACCGCCAAACTGGTCGCCGGCGGCCAGCGCAAGGCGGCAAAGAAACTCGGAGAGGAAGCGGTCGAAACGGTCATCGCGGCGTTGACGAACGACCGCGAAAATCTGATCGATGAGAGTGCCGATCTCCTCTATCATCTTATGGTCGTATTGAATATCGCCGCCGTCCCGTTGCAGGATGTGATGAGTGAACTTGCCAGCCGGACCGGACAATCCGGCCTGCAGGAAAAGGCAAACCGGCAGAATCCATGAGCATCGCCGCGAAAGACATCGAACCGGCAGACATTCCGGGCAATCTACAGGGGGGCGAATATTCGCCCTACCACGTCTTCTCCGCTGAGGAATGGTCGCGCTTCCGCGCCGATACGCCGCTGACGCTGACGGCCGACGAGGTGCAGCGGCTGCGCTCGCTCAACGACCCCGTCGATCTCGGAGAGGTGCGCCGCATCTACCTGTCATTGTCCCGGCTTCTTTCCGCGCATGTCGAGGCGTCACAGATCCTGTTCCAGCAGCGCAAGCGCTTCCTCAGCATGTCGGACGAGACGAAGACCCCCTTCGTCATCGGCATTGCCGGCTCGGTTGCCGTCGGCAAATCGACGACCGCCCGCATCCTTGCCGAGCTGCTCGCCCGCTGGCCCTCGAGCCCGAAGGTCGATCTCATCACCACCGATGGCTTTCTCTACCCCAATGCGTTCCTGCAGCGGGAAAACCTCATGGATCGCAAGGGTTTCCCGGAGAGCTACGACATCGGCGCACTGCTTCGCTTCCTCTCCGCGATTAAAGCCGGACGGCCGAATGTCATGGCGCCGACCTATTCGCATCTCACCTATGACGTCGTTCCCGACCAGTTCCAGATCATCGACCGGCCGGATATCCTGATCTTCGAGGGGATCAACGTGCTGCAGTCGCGCGATCTGCCCGCCGACGGCAAGATCGTGCCGATGGTGTCCGACTTCTTCGACTTCTCCATCTACATCGATGCCGAGGAAAGTCTCATCCACAACTGGTATGTGAGTCGCTTCATGCGCCTGCGCGAGACGGCCTTCCAGAACCCGCAGTCCTTCTTCCATCGCTATGCGACGATCAGCGAGGAGGCGGCCCTGGCGATCGCCGAAGGGCTCTGGCACAACATCAACCTGAAAAACCTCCACCAAAACATCCTGCCGACGCGGCCGCGCGCGGATCTCATTCTGCAGAAGGGACAAAACCACCTCACGCAAACGGTGGCGTTGAGGAAGCTGTAGTTAGCGCCTCTCTATCTCTCTCTCTTGGGAAAAGACCCTGCCCAACCCGTCCCCACAGGTGGGAGGGGTTAACCTGCGGCACCTTCCCCGGTCCTTGTTGCCCGTGAGACAAGTTCAACCCCTTTGAGAAAAGTTCAACCCCTTTGAGAAGGGCAGTCGGCCGCGGCGGGCACGACAGCCCCTCCCCCCGTTTTTGTGCTGGGGAGGAGTAATTCCCGGGCAATGATTACGGATTCACCCGCCGGAGCGTCAGATTGAGGCGGCCGCCGTTCCTGAGCAAGGTCGAAGTATTCGGATAGATGCGGTCGACGCCATGGAAAGCGAGGCGGCCCTCGCCGCCGAGCACGACGACATCGCCGCTTTCGAGCTTGAAGGACATGGTCTGGCCGTCGCGGCTCTTGCCGCCGACGCGGAACAGGCAGCTGTCCCCGAGCGAGATCGACACGACCGCAGTCTCGAGGTCGAGTTCGTCCCGATCCTGATGCAGGCCCATGCGGGCGTCGGCCGAATAGAAGTTGACGAGGCAGGCCTCGGGCGCCTTGTCGCTCCCCGAAACTGCGCGCCAGATCTCCAGGAGCAGATACGGCATTGGCGGCCAGGGGCATCCGGTCTGCGGATGTTTCGCCTGATAGCGATAGCCGCCTTCGCGATCCGTCACCCAGCCGAGCGCGCCGCAATTGGTCATCCGCACCGACAGGGGCTTACCCGTCCTCGGCATTTCCGGCCTATAAAGCGGCGCTTCGGCGACGACATCGCGGATCGCTTCGACCAGTTGCTCCTGCCGGCTGCGGTCGAGAAAGCCGGGAATATGCCTGACGCCTTTCGGCAGCACCTGCATCGGGGTCTTTCCTTGTGCGGCCCGGACTACAGCGCCGCTTGTCGCCGCGCCCGAAAGAGGGTCGGCGCCTCAGTCGCCTTCCGGCCGGGTGCGCAGCCTCTTGATCTCCGCGCGACCGGATTTCTCCTTCAGCCGCCTCTCGACTGACCCGCGCGTCGGCTTTGTCTTCCTGCGCGGTGGAGGCGGCGGCGCGGCCGCCTTCAAGATCAGTTCCTTCAGTCTTTCGCGCGCGTCCTCCCGATTGCGCTCCTGGCTGCGGAAGCGATTGGCCTCGATCATCAGCACGCCGTCTTTGGAGGCGCGGCGGCCGGCAAGCTTCAGCGCATTCGCCTTGACGCGGTCCGGCAACGACGGGGACGTCAGGATATCGAAGAACAACTGAACGGCCGATGACACCTTGTTGACGTTCTGACCGCCCGGGCCGCCGGCCAGCACGAATTGCTCCGTCAGCTCCCAGCCGGCGATCACGATCGTCTCATTGATGTAAAGCGGTTCGCTTGCCATGACCCCCTATCGCACAAAGGAGGGAAACGTGTGAAGCAGCTTTCCGTTCGCCTATTGCATCTACTTGCTGCGATTGCGACCCCATGCGCCCGGTAGGAGCCGCCCATAGGAAAACCCGGCCGCAGGGGCCGGGTTTCACGTGAATCACGGGCTTGAACTCTATTCGGCAGCGAGCCGCGGGCCGGGGGCGGCGTCGCGCACGCTGCCGTCGACATGGCTCTCGAACTTTGCAAAGTTGGCTATGAACATGTCGACCAGCCGCCGCGCCTGGACGTCATAGGCTTCGCCCTCCGCCCAGGTGGAGCGCGGATCGAGAATACGGTCGTCGACGCCCGGGGCCGACACCGGTACCGCGAAGCCGAAATTCGCATCGGAGCGGAACGCAGCACGGTTCAAGGAGCCATCGAGCGCCGCCGCCAGCAGGGCACGCGTGACCTTGATCGGCATGCGGCTGCCCGTGCCGTAGGCGCCGCCGGTCCAGCCGGTGTTGACCAGCCAGCAGGTGACGCCATTCTTGGCGATCAACTCCTTGAGAAGGTTGCCGTATTCGGACGGATGGCGCGGCATGAAGGGCGCGCCGAAGCAGGTCGAGAAGGTCGCCTCCGGCTCCGTCACGCCCTTTTCCGTGCCGGCGACCTTGGCCGTGTAGCCGGAGAGGAAGTGATACATCGCCTGTTCCGGCGTCAGCTTGGCGATCGGCGGCATCACGCCGAAGGCGTCCGCCGTCAGCATGATGATGGTGCGAGGCTGCGGCGCAGTGCCGGTCCTGCTCGCATTGGGAATGAAATGCAGCGGATAGGCGATGCGGGTGTTCTCCGTCAGCGAGCCGTCATCGAAGTCGGGCATGCGCCGGTCGTCGAGGACGACATTTTCCATGACGGAGCCGAAGCGCCGCGTCGTCGAGAAGATTTCCGGCTCGGCCGCCTCCGACAGGCGGATCGCCTTGGCGTAGCAGCCGCCTTCGAAGTTGAAGACGCCCTGGTCTCCCCAGCCGTGCTCGTCGTCGCCGATCAGTGTTCGGCTCTGATCGGCGGACAGAGTCGTCTTGCCGGTGCCGGAGAGGCCGAAGAACACGGCCGTATCGCCATTCGGGCCGACATTCGCCGAGCAATGCATCGGCATCACCGATTTCTTCGGCAGCAGGTAGTTGAGCACCGTGAAGACCGACTTCTTCATCTCGCCGGCATAAGACGTGCCGCCAATCAGCACGAGACCCCTGGTGAAATCACAGGCGATGACGGTTTCGCTCCGGCAGCCATGGCGCGCCGGATTGGCCTTGAAGCTCGGCAGGTCGATGATCGTCAGCTTGGGCGCGAAAGTCGCAAGTGCGTGGCGCTCGGGGCGGATCAGAAGGTTTCGGATGAACAGGGAGTGCCAGGCGAATTCGGTGACGACGCGCGTCGGCAGCTCGTTTTCCCGATCCGCGCCGCCAATCAGGTCCTGCACATAGAGCGACATGCCCTTCGCATGCGCCAGCATGTCCTGATGCAGGCGCTCGAAATTCTCCGGCGACATGGCGCTGTTGTTGTCCCACCAGATCTCACCGGCGGTCGCCGCATCGCGCACGATGTACTTGTCCTTCGGCGACCGGCCGGTGTGCTGACCGGTGCGCGCACAGAGCGCGCCCTGCGCCGTCAGTTGCGCCTCGCCGCGGCGCAGGGCTTCTTCGTAAAGCTCCGCTGCCTCGAAGTTGTAACGAACGACCGAGAGGTCGGAGAAGCCGATCGTTTCGAGACCGTTCGAGGGGTTGCGGCTGCCAAGCTGCTCCATGGTCAAGCTTCCTTCGTGTTTGCCCGACGGCGTTGAATTTGGCCGGAACATACTGATCCGGAATTCTGAAAACAAGATAGCCTATCCTAAAAGAGTAATAATTTCAGTACATTAATCGATTTAAAGAAGTTTATGCTTTTTTTAATCGGTTGAAATGCGCCATTCTGCGTCGTGTTTCCGCCGCGTCCCGGGAGCGACGTCGCAAGCGCTTTTGCGCTTCGCCACAATTTGTTCCACCTTTATACTCATGTAACGCGGCCGTGACTCGCGGTTGCCGCCGTTTCAAGCGGATCCGGCCACCGGACATCAAAAGACGGAGTTGAACACGATGCAGACCATCGCGCTTGTCGATGACGACCGCAACATCCTGACATCCGTGGCCATCGCGCTGGAAGCCGAGGGCTACAAGGTCGAAACCTACACCGACGGCGCGTCTGCGCTCGAGGGGCTGGTGGCACGCCCACCGCACCTCGCGATCTTCGACATCAAGATGCCGCGTATGGATGGCATGGAGCTGTTGCGCCGGCTGAGGCAGAAATCGGATCTGCCCGTTATTTTCCTGACGTCCAAGGACGAGGAGATCGACGAGCTCTTCGGACTCAAGATGGGCGCTGACGATTTCATCACCAAGCCCTTCTCCCAGCGGCTGTTGGTGGAGCGTGTCAAGGCAATCCTGCGTCGTGCGACCAACCGCGATATCGCGGCCGCCGGCGCCGTGGGCACGGTGAAGAACGGCGACACGCCGGCGCGCTCGCTGGAACGCGGTCAGCTTGTCATGGACCAGGAGCGCCACACCTGCACCTGGAAGAACGAGCCGGTGACGCTGACCGTGACCGAGTTCCTGATCCTGCATTCGCTGGCGCAACGCCCGGGCGTTGTCAAAAGCCGCGACGCGCTGATGGACGCCGCCTATGACGAGCAGGTCTATGTCGACGATCGGACGATCGACAGCCACATCAAGCGACTTCGCAAGAAGTTCAAGATGGTCGACAACGAGTTCGACATGATCGAGACGCTTTACGGCGTCGGCTACCGTTTCCGCGAGACGGCCTGATCCTGGCGGAACTCGCGGATCAGGCGGGACTTGCCATCACGTCGATTGTGGCGCATTGAGAGGCGGCGCGAAGGCAGGTCGCAGATCGCGGCGATAGACGCAGCTCAGCGGTTCATGCCGCACTCCCGCCGGCCCGCTGCGTCTCAAGCGAAGCTCGCTGCAGGCTTGGACCGCTGCCATGTCCTTGGAATCGGACCGGGAAAGCAGCAACCGTGCCCTTGAGGTGAGGCGACCGGGCGGCCCGCCAACCCGGGGGTGCACAGGAAGGAAAGCGACGGTTTCTTCGTCGCGGGAGCAGTAGACTTGGTGGAAGTCTTGCGTGGCGAAATCGACGATTTGGACGGGAGAACCTCCGCGCTGCGCGGCCAGCGCCGGTGGGCGCATCCGTTCACGCTGATCCGCCGCCTGTTCGGCAACGCCGTCTTTTCGAGCCTGACGCGGCGGATTGTCTTCTTCAACCTCGTCGCGCTGATCGTGCTCGTCGGCGGGATCATGTATCTCAACCAGTTCCGCGAGGGCCTCATCGACGCCCGCGTGGAGAGCCTGCTGACGCAGGGCGAGATCATCGCCGGCGCGATTTCGGCCTCGGCATCGGTCGACACGAACTCGATCACCATCGATCCGGAAAAGCTGCTGGAGTTGCAGGCCGGCGAAAGCATCACGCCGCTGCCGAGCGACGAAGACCTCGAATTCCCGATCATCCAGGAGCGGGTCGCGCCGGTTCTCCGCAGGCTCATCTCACCGACGCGCACGCGCGCCCGCCTCTTCGACGCCGACGCCGATCTGCTGCTCGACTCGCGCCATCTCTATAGCGGCGGTCAGGTGCTTCGCTTCGACCTGCCGCCGGTCGATCCGGAAACGCCCAGCATCATGGAGGCGATCGGCACCTGGTTCAACCGGCTCTTACAGCCGAGCGACCTGCCGCTCTACAAGGAGCCGCCGGGCGGCAACGGCTCCGTCTATCCGGAGGTAATGAACGCGCTGACCGGCGTGCGCGGCGCGGTCGTGCGCGTCAACGAAAAGGGCGAACTGATCGTGTCCGTGGCGGTGCCGGTGCAGCGCTTCCGCGCGGTGCTCGGCGTGCTGCTGCTCTCCACCCAGGCCGGCGACATCGACAAGATCGTCCATGCCGAGCGCCTGGCGATCATCCGCGTCTTCGGCGTCGCCGCACTCGTCAACGTCATTCTGTCGCTGCTCCTCTCCTCGACCATCGCCAATCCGCTGAGGCGACTCGCGGCGGCCGCCATCCGCGTGCGCCGCGGCGCCAAGGAACGCGAGGAAATCCCCGACTTCTCCTCCCGCCAGGACGAGATCGGCAATCTCTCGATCGCGCTCCGGGAAATGACGACGGCACTCTACGACCGCATCGCCGCGATCGAAAATTTCGCTGCCGACGTCAGCCATGAGCTGAAAAATCCGCTGACCTCGCTGCGCAGTGCGGTGGAGACCCTGCCGCTCGCACGCACGGAGGACTCCAAGAAGCGGCTGCTCGATATCATCCAGCACGATGTCAGGCGCCTCGACCGCCTGATCAGCGATATTTCGGATGCCTCGCGGCTCGACGCCGAGCTCGCCCGCAGCGATGCGAAGAAGATCGACCTCGAAAAGCTCCTCGGCGACCTCGTCGATATCTCGCGGCAGGTCCGCGGCAGCAAGAAGCCCGTGCTGCTCGATTTCGTCATCGACCGCAAGGACAATCCGAAGGCGAATTTCTTCGTCAGCGGCTACGAGTTGCGTATCGGCCAGATCGTCACCAATCTCATCGAGAATGCGCGCTCCTTCGTTCCAGAGCCAAGCGGCCGCATCATCGTGCGGTTGAGCCGGTCTAGATCGCGCTGCATCGTCACCATCGAGGACAACGGACCCGGCATACAGGCAGAGGATATAGACCGGATCTTCGAGCGGTTCTACACCGACCGGCCGGAAGGCGAGGACTTCGGCCAGAACTCCGGCCTGGGCCTGTCGATCTCACGCCAGATCGCCGAGGCGCATGGGGGCACGCTGAAGGCCGAGAACATCGCCGGCAAGGGCGGCCTGGTGGCCGGCGCCCGCTTCATCCTGTCGCTACCGGCCGAGCAGAACGCATGACGACCAGCTGCAACATCCACGCGACGGCGATCGTGCTTGGTACGAGCGGCTTTCTCGTGACCGGCGCTTCCGGCTCGGGCAAGTCGGCGCTGGCGCTCTCCCTGATTTCACAGGCGCGGCGCCGCGGCCGCTTCGCGGCCCTTGTTGCAGACGATCGGGTGGACCTGGCGCTGGAGAACGGCCAGATCGTAGCGCGCTGCCCGCCAGCCATTCGCGGCCTGATCGAAATTCGCGGCGCCGGCATCGCCGCCGTAGACATCGTCCCGGCCTGCATTCTCGACTGGGCGATCCTGCCGGTAAAGGCACCATACGAGCCCCGCCTGCCGCCGGAGCAGGAGCGGTTGCAGCTACAAGTTGGGGATGGCCTGCCAATGATACGTCTTCCCGTTGAAGGCGCGCTCTCCCCGCTCGACGCGCTCCTCGCGATACTGCCCGAAAAATTAGGCCTTTAGCCCTACACGACAGCAAAACAGCTGCTTTTTCGGCATTTTAGGCTTGCACTTCGCCTTTTCCTTGCCAAGATGGCCGCCCCAACAGGTGGACGAAATTGCTGCATTGCGATATCTCACCCATCGACGAGTTGCGGATGCAGTTGGAGCATAGATACCCATGATCGGACTTGTGCTTGTCACCCATGGCAAGCTGGCGGATGAGTTTCGGCATGCTTTGGAACATGTCGTCGGTCCGCAAAGAGCAATCGAGACGGTGTGCATCGGCCCCGAGGACGACATGGACCAGCGGCGTCAGGACATCATCAACGCCGTTGACGGCGCCAATGAGGGCGACGGCGTCATCATCCTGACGGATATGTTCGGCGGCACGCCCTCCAATCTCGCCATTTCGGTGATGAGCAGCGGCAGCGTCGAGGTGATTGCCGGCGTCAACCTGCCGATGCTGATCAAGCTCGCCGGCGTGCGCGGCGAAAGCGACATGGACAAGGCCCTTGTCGAAGCCTCGGAAGCAGGACGAAAATACATCAATGTCGCCAGCCGCGTGCTGAGTGGAAAATGATGGACCACCTCCCCGATACCGCGCTGACGCGTGAGTTGCTCATCATCAACAAGCGCGGCCTGCACGCGCGCGCCTCGGCGAAGTTCGTCCAGACGGTCGAAGCCTATGATGCGGAGATCACCGTCTCCAAGGACGGCATGACCGTCGGCGGAACGTCGATCATGGGACTGATGATGCTGGCGGCGAGCACCGGCTGCAGCGTCTTCGTCAGCGCCAGCGGTTCCCAGGCGCAGGAGGCGCTGAATGCCCTCGATGCGCTGGTGCGCGACAAGTTCGGCGAAGAAATGTAAATTTTTTCCTTGAGCGCAGCCCAGCCGCGGCGCCGATATAAACATATAAAGACCTCTTTATATGACCATTGCTCTGCCAGGCGATTCCTGATAGACCAAACGCTCGCTCCCCGTCTGAAATGCGGGGAACGCAATGTCACGCCGCCAAACGGCCTGTCCGAACGGTGCGGCCGAAAAGATCAGCCTGGAGAACTCCATGACCGCCACTCACGACTATATCGTCGCCGACATCGGGCTTGCCGATTTCGGCCGCAAGGAAATTGCGATCGCCGAAACGGAAATGCCGGGCCTGATGGCCTGCCGCGAGGAGTTCGGTCCGTCGCAGCCGCTCCAAGGCGCCCGCATCACCGGCTCTCTGCACATGACGATCCAGACCGCCGTGCTGATCGAGACGCTGGTCGCGCTCGGCGCGGAAGTGCGCTGGGCCTCCTGCAACATCTTCTCGACCCAGGACCACGCCGCCGCCGCGATCGCCGCGGGCGGCATTCCAGTCTTCGCCGTGAAGGGCGAAACGCTCGAAGAGTATTGGTCCTACACGGACAAGATCTTCCAGTGGGCCGATGGCGGCTTCTCCAACATGATCCTCGACGATGGCGGCGACGCGACCATGTACATTCTGCTCGGCGCGCGCGCCGAGGCGGGCGAGGACGTGCTGTCGAACCCCGGCTCGGAAGAGGAGGAAATCCTCTTCGCCCAGATCAAGAAGCGGCTTGCCGCAACGCCAGGCTGGTTCACCAAGCAGCGCGATGCCATCAAGGGCGTGACGGAAGAGACGACCACCGGCGTCAACCGCCTCTATCAGCTCCAGGCGAAGGGCCTGCTGCCCTTCCCGGCGATCAACGTAAACGATAGCGTCACGAAGTCGAAGTTCGATAACAAGTATGGCTGCAAGGAGTCGCTGGTCGACGGCATCCGCCGCGGCACCGACGTGATGATGGCCGGCAAGGTCGCCGTCGTTTGCGGCTATGGCGATGTCGGCAAGGGCTCGGCCGCCTCGCTCAAGGGCGCCGGCGCGCGCGTCAAGGTGACCGAAGTCGACCCGATCTGCGCACTGCAGGCCGCCATGGACGGCTACGAAGTGGTGCAGCTCGAAGACGTCGTCTCCACTGCCGACATCTTCATCACTACGACCGGCAACAAGGACGTTATCCGCATCGAGCACATGCGCGAAATGAAGGACATGGCGATCGTCGGCAATATCGGCCACTTCGACAACGAGATCCAGGTTTCCGCACTCCGGAACCTGAAGTGGACGAACATCAAGCCACAGGTCGACATGATCGAGTTCCCGAAGGGCAACCGACTTATCCTGCTCTCGGAAGGCCGTCTGCTTAACCTCGGCAACGCGACCGGACATCCATCCTTCGTGATGTCGGCCTCCTTCTCCAATCAGGTGCTGGCGCAGATCGAGCTCTTCACCAAGGGCGGGAACTACAAGAACGAGGTCTATGTGCTGCCGAAGCAGCTGGACGAGAAGGTCGCCCGCCTGCATCTCGCCAAGCTCGGCGCCAAGCTCACGGAGCTCTCCGAGGAGCAGGCCGCCTATATCGGCGTGAAGACCCAGGGTCCATTCAAGGCGGAACACTACCGGTACTAATCGTTACCCGGGCAATCCACAACATCTTGTGGCCGCGATCTTGACAAGAGGTCGCGGCCGCTTTTTTGGGCGGCACACTTTCCGGCGAATCGTCAAAGAAGTATGGTTAACTCATTGATTCGTGACGCTGGTGCGGCTTTTTGTTCGCGAGAAGTGAGGGCGGTCCTGACGATCGCGTTGCACTCCTCCTCGCTCCGCCGTCGGCGTTGCGCGTGGGGATGTCTTGTCGGACACGCGGCAAAAAGACGGAGACAGACCGGGGATGCAATCGGAACGGACGCGAACCCTTTTTAAAACAACGTCTGCGTCGGGCGGTCCGGGGACGGCGGCGCGATGATCAGGCAACAATCCTTGGTCTCAGGCGCGTGGCAGGGGGCTCCGCGGCTGGTGCGGCGGCTGCTCGCCTGCACGGCGCTATTCGCAGCCGGCGACGCTGCGGCTGAAGTGTCGGCGCCGGTGGCCAGAACAATCTTTGGCTCCTCCGAGGTCGTCACCTTCTCCGTGCTGATCGGCGTCATCTCCGCTGCGATGATTTCGGCAATCTGGCTCATCCGGCAGCGCGGCAATATCGAAGCGGAGAACCGCCAGTTGCGATCGGATCTCTCCGACGCCAACCAGCGGATTTCCCGTTTCCAGGCGCTGATTGCCGACAAGAGCCGGCGCATCGTCATCTGGGACGGGCTTGCCGAGCGTCCGGAGTTCCTTGGCCAGCTTCCCGTCGAAACGGGCGCACCCCAGGGCGACCGGGACTTCCTTGCCTTCGGACGCTGGATCAAGCCGCAATCGGCAAGCCAGCTCGAAAGGGCGATAGAGATGCTGAGGGCGCATGCGCAAAGCTTCGATCTCGTGCTCGAGACGCAACGCAACGAGGTCCTCGAAGCGCAGGGCCGCGTTTCCGGCGGACGGGCCTTCGTGCGCTTCATCGCGCTCAACAATCTGAGAGCCGAACTTGCCGAGCTGAAGCTCGAACGCGACCGGCTGCATACTTCGCTTTCCACCTTCCGCACCCTGCTTGACGCGATCGATCTTCCCGTCTGGCAGCGCAGCCCCGACGGTAAGCTCGAATGGGTGAACGAGGCCTATGCCGAGGCTGTCGAGGCGCGCAACCCCGCCGCAGCCGCGGCGGAAGGCCGTGAACTGCTGGCGACCACAGCGCGCGAAAAGATCCGGGCCGTCTCCACTTTCGACACGCCATTCCGCGACAAGGTCTCGACCGTCGTGCGCGGCAACCGCACCTTCTTCGACGTGGTCGATGCCCGCGGCCCCGCGGGCTCGGCGGGCATGGCGATCGACATTTCCGGCATCGAGGCCGTGCGCGAGGAGCTCGCGCGCACGCTGAAGAGCCACGCCGAGACCCTCGACCATCTGGCGACGCCCGTCGCGATCTTCGACGGCAATCAGCGCCTGCAATTCTACAACCAGGCCTTCCAGCGCCTCTGGGATCTCGACATGGGCTTCCTCGAGCGCAAGCCGGACAATGGCGAGCTGCTCGACCGGCTGAGGGCCGGCGCAAAGCTGCCGGAACAGCTGAACTGGAAGCAATGGAAGGCCAATGCCCTTTCGGTTTACCAGGCGCTCGATACTCAGAGCGACCTCTGGCACCTGCCGAACGGCCAGACCTTGCGCGTCTTCGCCACGGCACGGCCGCAGGGCGGCGCGACCTGGGTCTTCGAGAATCTCACGGAAAAGGTCGATCTCGAAACCCGCTACAACACCCTGGTGCAGGTCCAGGGCGAGACGATCGACCACCTCGCCGAAGGCGTGGCCGTGTTCGGGCCGGATGGCCGCATCCGGCTCTCCAATCCGGCCTTCCGGGCGCTTTGGGGCATCAGCGAGGCGGAGGCCAAGCCCGGCACCCATATCCGCGCGGTCGAGCAGGCATGCCTGCCCTCGTATGACCAGCCGGACGGCTGGAAGCGCTTCGCCCACATCATCACCAGCTTCGACGACGAGCGGCCTTCGAGCCGCGGCATACTGGAACTGCGCACCGGTCTCATTCTCGACTATGCGGTGATCCCGCTTCCCAACGCCCAGACGATGCTGACCTTCGTCAACATCACCGACAGCGTACGGGTCGAGCGCGCCCTTACGGAGAAGAACGAGGCGCTGCGTAAGGCCGATGCGCTGAAGAACGATTTCGTCCACCACGTCTCCTACGAACTGCGTTCACCGCTGACGAACATCATCGGCTTCGCCGATCTCCTGAAAACGCCGGCCTTCGGCGAGCTCAACGCACGCCAGGCGGAATATGTCGATCACATCGCCACGTCCTCGTCGCTGCTCTTGACGATCGTCAACGACATCCTCGACCTGGCGACCGTCGACGCCGGCATCGTCCAACTGGACTTGACCGAGGTCAAGCTTCTCGACCTGCTCGACGACGTGGCCCAACAGATGGCCGAGCGCCTGGTCGAAAGCGGCGTGACGCTCCGGATCGACGCGCCGGACAATCTCGGCCGCATCGTCGCCGACCAGCAGCGGTTGAAGCAGGTTTTCATCAAGCTCCTGACCAATGCCGCCAATTTCTCGCCCGACGGCAGCGCCATCGGCCTCACATGCGGGCGCGACGGCAGCGACTTCGTGTTCTCGGTCACCGATATCGGACCCGGCATTCCGCAGGACGTGCTGAACACCGTGTTCAACCGCTTCGAGAGCCACGGCCAGCGCGGCGGTGCGGGCCTCGGGCTCTCGATCGTCGAAAGCTTCGTCAGCCTGCATCACGGCACCGTCTCCATCCGCAGCAAGGAGGGTGAAGGCACGGAGGTCAGCTGCCGCATCCCCTCTGCGGACATGCCGAAGATCATCGCGGCGGAATAGATGAGATCCGTCGACCGCCTGCTGAAGGACGAAGCGGCCACCATCGAGCTTGCCGAGGACCTGGCACTGGCGCTGAAGGCCGGCGACTGCGTCGGCCTCTCCGGCGATCTCGGCGCGGGCAAATCGACCTTCGCGCGTGCCTTCCTGAGGGCGATGGCGGACGACGCGACGCTTGAGGTGCCGAGTCCGACCTTCACGTTGGTCCAGAGCTACGAGCTCCGCATTCCCGTCGCCCATTTCGATCTCTACCGACTGGGCGATGCATCCGAACTGGACGAGATCGGATTCGACGAAGCCCTCTCGGTGAGTATCTGCCTCATCGAATGGCCGGAAAAGGCGGAGGGAGCGCTTCCGGCCGACCGCATGACCCTGACCTTCACGCACGAGGGCGAAGGACGCCGCGTGCAGATCTCGGCGCCTGATGAGGCGGTCTTCGAGCGGATCATGCGCTCCCTCGCAATCCGCGCCTTCCTGGCGGATGCCGGACATCCGCACGCGCGACGGCGGCACCTGAGCGGCGATGCTTCGGTGCGGGCCTATGAACACATACATGCGCAGAATGCGCCGACGAAGATCCTGATGGACGCGCCAAGGCACAGGCCCGGCCCCATTCTCAAGGACGGCAAATATTACCAGCAGCTCGCCCATATCGCCGAGGACGTGGTACCGTTCGTTGCCCTTTCCGAGCTCCTGCGTCGGCGCGGCTGCACTGCCCCGGCGATTTATGCGCGGGATCTGGACCAGGGCCTGCTCCTGATCGAGGACCTGGGTTCGGAGGGCATTGTTGACGCCGAGGGCCGGCCGATCGCCGAGCGCTATCTCGAGGGCGTCCGATTGCTCGCCCATCTTCACGCGCAGCCGACCGCGCGCGAAGTAGCGATCGCCGAAGGCATTGTCCACCAGATCCCCGATTTCGACCGCACGGCGATCAAGATCGAGACGAGCCTGCTGATCGACTGGTACCTGCCGTGGAAGCGCGGCGCGCCCGCATCTGAGGCGGAGCGGCGTGAGTATTTCGCCATCTGGGACCGGCTTATCGACATTCTTGGTTCCGCCGAGAAGAACCTGCTGCTGCGCGATTTCCACTCGCCAAACATCCTCTGGAGGCGGGATCTCGCCGGGCTTGACCGCATCGGCCTGATCGATTTCCAGGACGCGATGATCGGGCCGACGGCCTATGATGTCGCCTCGCTCGTCCAGGATGCCCGCGTGACGATTGATCCCGATCTCGCCGCGCGCCTCATGGCCGGCTATAAATGCGAGCGCAAGGCTCTCGGGCTCTTCGACGAAACGGCTTTCCTTCGCGACTGGCACTTGATGGCGGCGCAACGCAATTGCAAGCTTGCGGGGATCTGGGTGCGGCTGATGCAGCGCGACGGCAAGCCTGCATACATGCAACACATGCCGCGCACCTTCTCCTATCTGCAGCAGGCGCTCGGACATGAGGTGCTGACTCCCTTGCGCGAATGGTGCATTAAGGCTGGAATCCTGGCACCCGAATCAGCCAACTAGGACACGATGCCCATCACCAATGCCATGGTGCTTGCGGCCGGACTGGGCACCCGCCTCAGGCCGATCACAAACACGCTGCCGAAGCCGCTCGTTCCGATCGCGGGCAAAGCGATGATCGATTACGTGCTGGACCTGCTCGCCGCCGCCGGCGTGACGACGGCCGCGGTGAACGTGCATCACTTCGCCGACCAGATGGAAGCGCATCTCAGCCGCCGCGCTTTACCGCGCATCCTGATTTCCGACGAGCGCGATGCGCTGATGAATTCTGGCGGTGGGCTCGCCAAGGGGCTGAAACTGCTCGACGATGGACCGGTCCTCGTCATGAATGCCGATCTCTTCTGGATCGGCGAAAAGGCGGGAGGCCCCGGCAACCTGCGGCGGCTCGCCGAATTTTACGACCCGGAGCACATGGACATGGCGCTGCTCTGCGTGCGGATCGAGGATACGACCGGCCACAACGGCAAGAAGGATTTTTCGCTGGCCACGGATGGCAGGCTCAGACGTTACGACGAGGGCATGGAACGACCCGTCGTCTATGCCGGCGCGATCGCTATGGATTCGCGGCTTCTCGCCGACGCACCCGAAGAGGCCTTCAACCTGAACATCTATTTCGACCGGGCGATCGCAAAGGAACGTCTCTTCGGTCTGATGCTCGACGGTCAATGGATGACCGTCGGCACGCCCGAAGCGATCGCGGACGCCGAGGCGATCGTCCGGCGCTTCGAGCCAGGAGGATAGGGTGTCCGGGCGCGAACCAAACGTCTACACGATCCCCCCCGGACTGCCCTTTCTGAAAACGCTGGCGGAAACGCTCCTGAGCGGTAAGCTGGCGCCGGATTTCGAATATGATCCGGCGAATCCGCTTGGCCTTGCCGGCGTAACGATCTTTCTCCCCACCCGGCGCGCGGCGCGCGTGCTGCGCTCGGAACTCGTGGACCTGCTCGGCGGCCGCTCTGCAATCCTGCCGATGATCCGCGCTCTCGGCGAAACGGACGACGACAGCGGCTTCTTCGACGCGGAGGTGCCGGCGATCCTCGATCTTGCGCCGCCGCTCTCCGGCACATCGCGGCTGATCGAACTCGGGCGGCTGATCCTTGCGTGGCGCAACCGACTGCCGCAAGTGGTGCTGGACATCCATGCAGAAAGCCCGCTGATCGCGCCCGCAAGCCCTGCCGACGCCATCTGGCTTGCGCGCAACCTTGCCGAACTGATCGATTCGATCGAGACGGAGGAGCTCGACTGGGAGGCGCTGGACGGGCTCGACGCCGGAGAACATGCGCTCTGGTGGCAATTGACGCTCGCCTTTCTGAAGATCGCGCGAAGCTACTGGCCGGACCGGCTTGCGGAGCTCAAGCATTCGTCGCCGGCGCGCCACCGAAATGCCGTGCTCAAGGCCGAAACGCAGCGCATTGCTGCCGGAATGGTGAGTGGGCCGATCATCATCGCCGGCTCGACCGGCTCCATTCCCGCGACCGCCGCCCTGATCGCAGCCGTCAAGGCGCTGCCGAACGGCACCATCGTGCTTCCCGGTCTCGACCAGGAGATGAGCGATGAGGAATGGGGGTTTATCGCCGCAGACCGCTCGATCCCGAACGATCCGGGCAGCCGCACCCATCCGCAATACGGCCTTCAGCGCCTTTTGCAGCGCATGGCGGTAGAGCGCCGCGAGGTGCCGGTGCTCGGGACCGTCGCTCGCGATCTCAAGGATCGCAATGCCGTTCTCTCACGGGCGCTGCTGCCGGCGAAGGCCACCGACAGCTGGACGCAGACGCGCGAAGAGTTTGACCGCGAGAGGCTTCTTGCGGCCTTTGCCGACGTGGCGCTGATCGAGGCCGCGAACGAGCGCGAGGAGGCAACGGCAATCGCCATTGCGCTCAGGCTCGCGCTTGAAGGCGACGACGACAGCCAGGCGGCGCTCATCACGCCGGATCGCGGGTTGGCGCGCCGTGTGGGGGCGGAGCTTGCCCGTTTCGGCATCGAAGCCGACGATTCCGCCGGCATCCCGCTTTCGGCGGCGCCGGCGGGCACGCTTACCCGCCTGCTGATAGAGGCGACGCTCAGGCCGGACGATCCTGTGCCGCTCGTCGCCCTTCTCAAGCACCCGCTGGCGCGTTTCGGCTACGCCGCGGAGGAGGCGCGACGCGCCGCCGACGCTCTGGAAGTCACGGCGCTGCGCGGCAGCACCGCAGTCGCCGACGTTTCGGCACTCGAAGAAGTGCTCGACAAGGCGCTTGCACAACATGCCGACGACCGTCATCCGCCGCCCTGGCGAGTGGGAATCGGCCCCGATGAAATCGCCCTGGCACGCGACCTCGCCCAACGGATTGCCGGCGCCGTCGCTCCGCTGACCGGCGCGTGGACATCCCGCCCGGTCGAGGGCCGCCCGCGCTCGATGACGCTGACATTGGCCGATTGGGGCGAACGGACGGGCCGAGCGCTCGAGGCCGCCGCCATCGACGACCGCGGCAGCCTGGGTGAACTCTGGGGATCGGAAGCCGGCGAAGCATTGGCAACGCTACTGGGCGGCATCATCGAGACCGACGGGCAGATGGAGGCGGACGGTTCGCAATGGTGCGACATCGTCGAAGCGCTTGCCGCAAGCGAAGCGGTCAAGCCGCGGTCAATGCGCCATCCCCGCGTCTTCATTTTTGGCGCTTTGGAATCCCGCCTGCAAAGCGTCGATCTCGTCGTGCTCGGCGGCATGAACGAGGGCACTTGGCCGGGCCAGACCTCGAACGACCCCTTCCTGTCACGGACAATGAAGTCCGGCATTGGACTGGAACCGCCGGAACGGCGGATCGGCCAACTCGCCCATGACTTCCAGATGGTCTGCGGTACCCGCCGGTTGATCTTCTCCCGCGCGATGCGTCAGGGCTCGGCACCGACGGTGGCCTCCAGATGGCTGCAGCGCCTGCAGGCACTCGGCGGCGAGGCGCTGACGAGCCGGCTCAGGGCGAACGGCGCCGACTATCTGCAATGGATGCGCATGCTCGACGAGGGCGAGCGGCAGCCGCTTGCCGAGCGGCCACAGCCAAAGCCGCCGGCCGACCTTCAGCCGCGCAAATATTCCTTCAGCGAAGTGTCGCGCCTGCGCCGCGACCCCTATTCGGTCTATGCCCGCCGCATCCTCCGGCTCACGCCGATCGATTCGTTCAACCGCGATCCGGGCGCGGCCGAACGCGGCTCGCTCTATCACCGCATCGTCGAGCGGTTCGTCAAGGGCGGGTTCGATGCCGCCTCCCCCGATGGGGAAGAGGCGATGGTTCGCCTGATCAAGGAAGCCTTCGACGAGGAAAGGCTGCCCGCCCATATCGACACAATCTGGCGGCCGCGTTTCGAGGCAGTGGCAAGGGCGTTTCTGTCCTGGGAGCGGGAGCGCCGGCCCGGCATCGCCAGATCTTTCACGGAGGTTGCGGCGGCAATGGATATCGGCCTCGCCGACATAAGGCTGACGGGCATAGCCGACCGCCTGGACCGATTAAGAACCGGCACTATCGACATCATCGACTACAAAACCGGCTCCAGCCCCTCGCCCAAGGAAGCGCGGGCCCTGCTCGATCCGCAATTGGCGCTGGAAGCAGCCGCCCTCAAGGCCGGCGCCTTCAGAGCCCTGGGACCGGCAAAGCCTCACTCGCTGCGCTATGTGCGGCTGAAACCCGGTGGCCGCTTTGCGGTCGATACGGTCAACAACGAAAACAGCAAGGCGAGGGACACAAAGACGGCAGACCAGCTCGCGGAAGAATCGCTTGCCGGATTGCGAAAGCTCCTCGGCGCGTTGTTGAGCGGACGACATGGCTTTGCCTCGCGGCTGATCGTGCAGAAAGAGCGGGACTACGGCGGCGAATACGACCATCTGGCGCGTGTCGCCGAATGGTCGACGGCGGACGGCGAGGACGACGATGAGGAATAGCCTTCCCGGACCCACGGACGGCACGCCCAAGGCGTGGCTCGACTGGACGACAGGACAGCAGGCGCTCGCCTCGGACCCGGCGCGCTCGGCCTGGGTTTCCGCCAATGCCGGTTCGGGCAAGACGCATGTCCTGACACAGCGCGTCATACGGCTCCTGCTTGCCGGATGCCGGCCTTCCGCGATCCTCTGCCTCACCTATACGAAGGCGGCGGCTTCCGAAATGTCGAACCGCATCTTCGAGCGGCTCGCCGAATGGGCGACACTCGACGACGCAACACTGGAACAGCGGATCGAGGCGATCGAGGGAAGGCGCCCGGCGCTCGTAAAGATCCAGGAGGCGCGACGGCTTTTCGCCAAGGCACTGGAGACGCCCGGCGGACTGAAGATTCAGACGATCCACGCTTTTTCCGAGGCGCTGCTGCACCAGTTCCCGCTGGAAGCAAACGTCGCGGGACATTTTTCCGTGCTCGACGACCGCGCCGCCGCGGTCCTGCTTGCGGATGCGCGGCGCGCGCTTCTGACGGCCACCGCCGGGAAGGGCGAGGAGGCGCTCGCCGAGGCCTTCGCCACCGTGCTCGACCTCGCCGACGATACCGGCCTCGAGAAGCTGCTCGAGGCAATCGTTGCCAATCGCGCACGGATCCGCGCCTTTCTCGACCGCGCTTCCGAGCGGGGCGGGACAGAAGCGCATCTGCGAAAGGCCCTCGGGATCGCGCCGGGCGAGACGGCGAAGAGCGTCATGGCCAAGGCCTGGCCGCTTGCCGGCCTCAATGGCGCGGCACTCGAACACTATGTCGCGCTGGCGCTTGAGCATGGCGGCGTCAAGGCCGTCGAGGTCGCGGAGGGACTGAAAGCGATTTGCGAGCTCGGGGGTGCCGAGGAGCGTTTTGCCGGCCTGCTCAAGGTCTTCTTCAACGGCGGCGGCAAGCCGAAGGCCGATTCGACCTTCTTCAACAAGGCGATGCTCGGACAAGCGCCGCATCTTGCGCCGCTGATCGAGGAAGCGCGCAATCACGTCACCGCCTTGGCCGACCGCGTGAGCATCGTCCGGATGTACGAGGCGACGCGCGCCGCCCTCATCCTCGCCGAAAGGCTCGACCGCGACTATGAGGAGATCAAAAAGGCGCGTAGCCAGCTCGACTTCGAGGACCTGATCAACCGCACGGCGGCGCTGCTTTCCCGCAGCGACGTCGGCGCCTGGGTGCATTACAAGCTCGACCAAGGCATCGACCATATTCTCGTCGACGAAGCGCAGGACACCAGCCCGGCGCAATGGACGATCATCCAGGCGCTCGCGGCCGATTTCTTCGCCGGCGAAACGGCACGTGCCGACGACCGGACGATCTTCGCCGTCGGCGACGAGAAGCAGTCGATCTATTCCTTCCAGGGAGCGCGGCCGGAACGCTTCTCGCGCGAAAGCGTCCTTACCGAGCGGCGCGTGCGCGCCGCGAACCGGCATTTCAGCCCGATCCGTCTGCAGCTCTCCTTCCGCTCGACGGTGGACGTGCTGTCCGCGGTCGACACTGTCTTTGCCAATCCGGGCAATGCCAAGGGCCTCAGTGCCCGGAACGAGGCGGTCGTGCACGCCTCGAACCGGATCGGCCATCCGGGCGCCGTCGACATCTGGGACGTGATTGCACCCCAGCCGACCGCGTCCGAGGAGGAATGGACCGCACCCTTCGATGCTACGCCGGAACGGGCGCCGCTGAACATTCTCGCCTTGCGGATCGCGGCGGTTCTCGAGGACTGGATCGGCAAGGAAACGGTGATCGAGAAGGGCGTGCGGCGGCCGATGCGCCCAGGCGACGTCATCGTGCTCGTGCGCAAGCGCGATGCCTTCGTCAACGCGCTGACCCGGGCGCTGAAGCGCCGCGGCAACATTTCCGTCGCCGGCGCCGACCGACTGGTGCTGACCAGCCATATCGCCGTGCAGGACCTGATGGCGCTCGGCCGTTTTGTGTTGCTGCCGGAGGACGATCTGTCTCTTGCGGCGCTGCTTAAAAGCCCGCTCTTCAATCTTGGCGAAGACGATCTTTTCGAGCTCGCGGCGCGCCGGGCGGAAGGCGAGAGCCTCTGGCTGCGGCTGCAACGGTTGGCAGCGGAAGAGACAAGCCGCTTCCATGGCGTAGTCAAGAAGCTTGCGGAGTTCGGGAGTCTCGCCCGCTCTCTGCCGCCGCACGATTTCTATGCCCGCGTGCTCGGCGCCCAGGGCGGCCGGCGCGGTTTTCTGGGTCGACTCGGCAGCGAGGTCAGCGACATTCTCGACGAGTTCCTGACCTTCGCACTCGACCATGAACGAAGCGGCCTGCCCGGTCTGCAGGCTTTCATCTCGACGCTCGAAGTGGAGGCGCCGACGGTGAAACGCGAGCAGGACAAGGAGCGCGACGAGGTGCGCGTCATGACCGTGCATGCGGCGAAGGGCCTCGAGGCCCCGGTCGTTTTCCTCGTCGACGGCGGTGGCGCCGCCTTCGTCCGCCAGCAGGTGTCGGACCTGCGCTTTCTCGAACGACAGCAGGCCGACCGTGCCGTGGTGAGCATTCCGGTCTGGCGGGCGCCGGGCTCGCCGTCGAACACACTGATCTCTAACGACAACGAGCGCCTCAAGAGGCTGGCCGAGGAGGAATACCGACGCCTTCTCTATGTCGGCATGACGCGTGCCGCGGACCGCCTGATCGTCTGCGGCTATCGCGGCCAGCGGCAGACGCTCGATACCTGGCACGCCATGGTGCAGGGAACGCTCGCCCATGATCCAAAGGGCCGCGCCAAACCGACGATCTTCCGCGCGGGCAGCGAGGAGTGGACCGGACATGTGTGGCGCGAGACGCAAGCGCCCGTGGCGCTGAAGGAGGCCGGCGAGCTCCCGGCGAAGTCGGAACCGGCAGCGTCCGGCCTGCCGCCCGCCCTTTCGAAGCCCCTGCCGCCACAGCGCCGGCTGCCCCGGCCGCTCACCCCCTCCGGCACGACGATCGCGATCGATGATCCGGATGGAGAGACGATCGTCGGTTCGGCCCTCTTTGGCGAAAGGGGCGCTCCAAACTTCTCGATGCTGCGCGGGGCGATCCTGCACCGGCTGCTGCAGGTCCTGCCTACGATCGACGGCCCCGAACGGCGCGCCGCAGCTGAGCGCTATCTCAGCCGGTCCGTACCGCGCTGGCGCGATACGGACCGGCGCCAACTGATCGACGCCGTCATGGATGTGCTCGACCGTCCCGATCTCGCGGCACTTTTCGCCGGACAGAGCCGCGCGGAAGTCTCCGTCATGGGAACGCTGAAGCTCGGCGGCCGCGAGTTCGCGGTCTCTGGGCGGATCGACCGCCTGGCCGTTTCCGGTGACACGGTGACGATCGCCGATTTCAAGACAAACCGCCAGGTGCCGGAGACGCTCGAGGAGATCGCTCCGGTTCACCGAACGCAGCTTGCGATCTATCGCGAGCTCTTGAAGCCGCTCTATTCCGGCAAGTATTTCCGCTCCGTTCTGATCTTCACCGAGGGGCCCGCCGTGCGGGTGCTGACCGATGCGATGCTGGACAGGAGCCTTGAAGAGCTCGCGACAAAGTGAGATACACCTTATTGAATATCCGGTGGCGGCGCCTCACATGAGGCACAACATCTGGACAATGTCATTTCCGAACGCAAGGAGCAGCCGATGGCTACCGTAAAAGTCGATGCGTCCAACTTTCAAAAGGAAGTCCTGAATTCCGCTGAGCCGGTCGTCGTGGACTTCTGGGCGGAATGGTGCGGCCCGTGCAAAATGATCGCGCCGAGCCTTGAGGAAATTGCCGCCGAACTCGCGGGCAAGGTCAAGGTCGCCAAGCTCAACATCGACGAAAACCCGGAACTCGCCGCCCAGTACGGCGTCCGCTCGATACCGACGCTCGCCGTGTTCAAGGCCGGCGAAGTTGCCGACATCAAGGTCGGTGCAGCGCCCAAGACGGCACTGAGCTCCTGGATTTCCAACGCAGCCGCTTGAGCTGAGCCCTGTACGGAAGAAATCACGACTGAGAAGCCCGGCGTGCCCGGGCTTTTTTCTTTCAGGGAGTCAGTCGAAACCGTGCTTTGCCGTCCCAGCCTCGCCGGTAGGTTCTCCGTCATCCTCGGGCAGGACTCCCAAACCCAGGCTCAAGCCCGAGGATGACAACAGGACAGGGCTGCTCCGTCGCCACCTTACCGCGGCGGTGTGCCGTTTTCGGCGAGAACATCACCCACGAGATAGAGCGAACCGCCGATCAGGATGCGCGGTGGCACTGGATCCTCGTCCGTGAGTTCGGCGATGAGGCTTAGCGCCTCCGCGACCGACGACGTCGCATTGGCCTCGAAACCCGCCGAAGCGGCATCTGCGGCGAGAGCGACGGGATCAAGCCCGGCATCGGAGCCATGGATCGGCACGGTGAAGACCTGCTCGGCGAGATCGAGGAAAGCCTGGAAGTAACCCACCGGATCCTTGGTGTTGATCATGCCGATGATCAGGAACAGCGGCCGCGGTTCACGTTCCTCGAAGCCCGCCATTGCTTCGGCAATGACCTGGCCCGCACCGGGGTTATGCCCGCCATCGATCCAAATCTCGGCCCCCGCCGGTCCGTGATGCGACAGCTTGCCGCCGGCGAGGCGCTGCAGCCGGCCGGGCCATTCCACGCTTGCCAGGCCCTTCTCGATGGCCGCTTCCGGCACGTCGAAACCGGCGGCCCTCACCGCGCGGATAGCCGCGGCGGCATTGGCATATTGGTGCCGGCCGGGAAGCCGCGGCAATGGCAGGTCCGCAAGTCCGCACTCGTCCTGATAGATCAGCCTGCCGAACTCCTCATGCGCCATGAAGTCCTGACCGTAGACGGACGTCGGGCAGCCGAGCCGCTCGGCGGTTTCGACGAGCACATCGCGCGCGCCGTCTTCCTCCTGATGGCCGATCACCACAGGGCAGCCGCGTTTCATGATGCCGGCCTTTTCGGCGGCAATCAGTTCCACCCGATCGCCGAGATAGGCTTGGTGGTCGAGCGAGATCGGCATGATGACGGAGCAGGCCGCACGGGCGATGACATTCGTCGCATCGTAGCGGCCGCCAAGCCCGACCTCGATGATCGCGACATCGGCGGGATGCTCCGCGAAGAGCAGGAAGGTGACAGCGGTCAGCATTTCGAAGACGGTCACACTCTGGCCGGCATTGGCCGCCGCCACGCGGCGCACCGCATCGGCAAGGACCGGATCGCTGACGAGCGCACCCCTTCCGCCCTTGACGCCGAGACGATAGCGCTCGTGCCAATTTACGAGATGCGGCGAGGTGTGCACGTGGACGCTGAGGCCCGTCGCCTCGAGGATCGCTCGGCAAAAGGCGGTGGCAGAGCCTTTGCCGTTCGTACCGGCGACATGAATGACCGGCGGCAAGCGTTGCTCAGGATTCCCTAGCGCGGCAAGCAGGCGGGTGATCCTGTCCAGCGACAGGTCGAACCCCTTCGGATGGAGCGCGAGAAGCTTCTCGATCTCCTGCGCCGCTTCGCTGACCTCAGCCGCCGTCATGATATTACCCCGAGAATAAACCGCTGCAGCGGGATAAGAACAGATGCGAAGCGGATTGACCCGCCTCGCCTCTAGACATGCTTGAAGCGCTGGCGCGTTTCAAGCCGGATCGCGGCGGCTCAGGCTCTTGCCGCGACGGGCATCGCGGAAACCTGCGCGGCTTCTTCGCGCTTTACGGCTTCCGCCGGCTTCTTCATCAGGATCTTCAGGACGCGCGCCAGCGTCTCCGGCAGGTCGTGGCGCTTGACTACCATGTCGACCATTCCGTGCTCCAGGAGATATTCGGAGGTCTGGAAGCCGTCGGGGAGCTTCTCGCGCAGGGTCTGCTCGATCACCCGCTTGCCGGCAAAGCCAATTTCGGCGCCGGGCTCGGCCATGTGGATGTCACCCAGCATCGCATAGGAGGCGGTGACACCGCCGGTCGTCGGATTGGTGAGCACGACAATATAGGGAAGGCCCGCTTCCTTGAGCATGTTCACGGCGACAGTGGTGCGCGGCAATTGCATCAGCGAGAGGATGCCCTCCTGCATGCGGGCGCCGCCCGAAGCCGGGAAGATGACCAGCGGGCATTTCTCCGCGATCGCCCGTTCGAAGGCCTTGACGATCGCTTCGCCCGCCGCCAGGCCGAGCGACCCGCCGATGAAGTTGAACTCGTGCACGACTGCGACGAGCTTCACGCCCTGGACGAGGCCGAGACCAGTGACGATCGTGTCCTCGAGTTCGGTCTTGGCTCGGCTGTCGCGCAGGCGATCGACGTATTTCTTCGAATCGCGGAACTTCAGCGGATCCTGCGCCACCTTCGGCTGCGGCAGAGCCTCGTAGATGCCGCCGTCGAACAGGTCCTTCAGACGTGCCTTGGCCGGCATCTTCATATGGTGGCCGGACTGCGGGATGACCCACTTGTTCTCTTCGAGATCGCGGTGGAACACCATCTCGCCGGTTTCAGGGCATTTGATCCAGAGGTTTTCCGGAACTTCCCTGCGGCCCAGCATCGAATTGATCTTCGGCCGAACGTAGTTTGTGATCCAGTTCACTTATAGACTCCTGAAGATGTCCTTCGAGTTGCGCGCCAATATAGGCGGATTATTCGGCTGCCGCGAGTCTTGCCGCCCGCACGCCCGCCGAGAGGCCCCGAACCAGCGCCTCGACGCCCGGTACAGTCGCTTCGGTCGCGTGGCCGTCTTCCGTCAGGCTCGACGCGATTTGGTTGATGATGGCCGTGCCGACCACGACACCATCGGCCGAGGCTCCGATTACCCGCGCATGGTCGGCGGTCTTGACGCCAAAACCGACGCAGACGGGCAGTTCGGTGTGCGACTTGATCCGTGCAACCGCCCCGGCGATCAGCGACGGATCGGGCAGGGCCGCGCCGGTGATGCCGGTCATCGAGACGTAGTATACGAAACCGGAGGTGTTCTCGAGTACCTTGGGCAAGCGGCGATCATCGGTCGTCGGCGTCGCCAGGCGGATGAAGCTGATGCCCTTTTCGAGCGCCGGAATGCAGAGTTCGTCATCCATTTCCGGCGGCAGGTCGACGACGATCAGCCCGTCGACCCCGGCCTCGACCGCGTCCGCCAGGAAGCGCTCGACGCCGTAAATATAGATCGGGTTGTAATAGCCCATCAGCACGATCGGGGTGCTCTGATTCTCGGCCCGGAAGCGCCGTGAAAGATCCAGCGTCTTGGCTAGCGTCTGGCCCCCCTTGAGAGCCCGCTGGCCGGCGAGCTGGATCGCCGGACCGTCGGCCATCGGATCGGAAAAGGGCACGCCGAGCTCGATGACATCGGCGCCCGCCTTCGGCAGCGCCTTCATGATCGCGAGCGACGTTTCGAAATCCGGGTCTCCGCCCATGAAATAGGTGACGAGCACCGGGCGACCTTCCGCCGCAACGTCGGCGAACCTCTGTTCCATGCGTGCGGTCATGTCGTTATTGCCCCATACCCAGAAGTTTGCCGACGGTGAAAATGTCCTTGTCGCCGCGACCGGAGAGATTCATCAGGATGATCTGATCCTTGTCCATCTTCGGCGCCCGCTTGATGACCTCGGCGAGCGCATGCGACGGCTCGAGCGCCGGGATGATGCCTTCGAGGCGGGTCAATGTCTGGAAGGCCTCGAGCGCCTCATGGTCCATGATCGGCACATATTCGACGCGGCCGATATCGTTGAGCCAGGCGTGCTCCGGGCCGATGCCCGGATAATCGAGGCCCGCTGAGATCGAATGGCCTTCCTTGATCTGCCCGTCGCCGTCCTGCAGCAGATAGGTCCGGTTGCCGTGCAGCACGCCCGGCGAGCCGGCCGTGATCGAAGCGCAATGCTCATCCCCGCCGAGCCCCTTGCCGCCGGCTTCGACACCCACGATGCGGACGCCGTCGTCATCGAGGAAGGGGTGGAAAATGCCGATCGCGTTTGAGCCGCCGCCAACGGCCGCGACAACGAGGTCGGGCAGCCGCCCTTCCGCCTTGAGAATCTGCTCCTTGGCCTCCTGTCCGATGACCGCCTGGAAATCGCGAACCATTTCCGGATAGGGGTGTGGGCCGGCGGCGGTGCCGATCAGGTAATATGTGCTGTCGACATTCGTAACCCAATCGCGCAGTGCCTCGTTCATCGCGTCCTTGAGCGTGCCGTTGCCGGCCGTCACCGGCTTCACCTCGGCACCGAGGAGCTTCATTCGGAAAACGTTCGGCGCCTGCCGCTCGACATCGGTCGCGCCCATATAGACGACGCAGGGCAGACCGAAGCGCGCGGCGACGGTGGCGGAGGCCACGCCATGCTGGCCCGCGCCGGTCTCGGCGATGATGCGGGTCTTGCCCATGCGCTTGGCAAGCAGGATCTGGCCGATGCAATTGTTGATCTTGTGCGAACCGGTGTGGTTCAGTTCCTCGCGCTTGAAATAGATCTTTGCGCCGCCGAGTTCGGCCGTCAGCCGCTCGGCGAAATAAAGCGGGCTCGGGCGGCCGATATAGTGGGCGCCGAGCATTTCGAGTTCCGCCTTGAAAGCGGGATCGCTCTTCGCCGTGGTCCATTCGTCCTGAAGGTCGAGGATCAGCGGCATCAGCGTTTCCGCCACGAAACGGCCACCGAAAAT
Organism: Sinorhizobium sojae CCBAU 05684; assembly: GCF_002288525.1. Lineage (NCBI taxonomy): Bacteria > Pseudomonadati > Pseudomonadota > Alphaproteobacteria > Hyphomicrobiales > Rhizobiaceae > Sinorhizobium > Sinorhizobium sojae. Next base: position 3,361,046 of record NZ_CP023067.1, on the reverse strand, counting down.
GCCGAAGCGGCCGTCCTCGTCGGGTCCGGCTCTGTAGGAGTTCGGTTTAAGCGGCTGATTCACGTCTTGCTCCCTGATCGTGGCCGTTCGGCTTCGGCGCGGCGAACCGCATCGAAAAACGCATCCATAAGCTTCAAATCCTTGACACCCGGTGCTCTCTCGACTCCGGAGGATATATCGACGGCACGTGCGCCGGTCAGCGCCAGAGCCTCGCCGATATTCGCTGCATTCAGCCCACCGGAAAGCATGTAATCCACGCTTCCGTCAAGCGCCTCCAATAGTCGCCAATCGAAAGACACCCCATTGCCGCCGGGCAATTCCGAACCGGCCGGCGGCTTGGCGTCGAAGAGGAAGCGATCGACGATACCGAGATAGGGATCAATCCGGTCGAGATCGGAAACCTCGCGAATTGAGAGGGCCTTCATCACCGGGAGACCGTAGATCGCCTTGACGGTCAACACCCGCTCCGGGCTCTCCTGTCCATGTAGTTGCAGGATGTCCGGATCGAGCGCGGAGACGACTTCGTCGAGCTCGTCATTTTCCGCGTCGACGGTGACGGCGACGATCCTCGCCCGACCGCGGATGCGCTCGGCCAGCCGGCCGGCATCGTCTGGCTCTATGTTGCGCGGGCTCCTGGGAAAGAAGATGAAACCCGCATGCGAGGCGCCGAGAGCAACAGCATGCTCCGCGGCCTCCAGTGTCTTCAATCCACAGATCTTCACTTGCGTATTCATGGGAAGCGACCTCGCACGAAACGGGGCGCGAGTCGAGCAAAACCGTTGCGTTGCCAAGCGTATTGCGGGCGCCCTTGCACGGAGCCCCATCTTCCACTTGGGATTTGCCCCGCTGCAAGAAAACCGTGACGTGGGCGGCTGCCTTTTGCTGCATCCGCATTGTGCTCCGGGCCGACCGGCCAAGCCCTCATCTAACCGAAATCGATCGCGTGCAGCATGGTGCCGTTGCGCTTCAGCCAATGCCGGGCATCGCGGGTATCCGGACACAGTTTCTCGCAGAGCGCCCAGAAACCCGGTCCGTGATTCATCTCCTGCAGGTGGGCGACCTCATGGGCGGCGAGATAGGCGATCACTTTGGGAGGCGCCATTGCAATGCGCCAGGAGAAGCTCAAGTCACCTTCGGCGGAACAAGATCCCCAGCGGCTGCGGGTGTCCTTGAGGCTTAGCGAACGCACCGGTCGGCCGATTCTCCCGGAATAGACGGCGACGAGCCGCTCCAGTTCCAGCCGCGCTTCCTTCTTCAGGAAATCGGCGATGCGCCGGCGCAGGTGTTCCTCCGCCCCGCCGACCCTTAAGATCGGCTCGTCGCCGACCATCACCGCTTCCGTCAACCCGCGAATGCGGCCCGTCCGCTCAATGCGGTGGGAAACGCCGCGAATGAAGATCATGCCGCCATGCTCGATCTCGCTCTCGCCGGAGAAGCGCGCGAGCTTGGTCATCAGCCAGCCCTGCTGGCGGGTGAGGAATGCGCTGACTTCCCGTTCCGGCAGGCCCTCGGGCACCGTCAGTTTCAGGGCACGGCCGCCGGGCTCGATGCGCAGCGTCATCCGCGTGGCGCGCGCATTCTGCCGTATCGTCAAGGGCAGAACCTTGCCGGCCACCGCGATCTCCCGCGTGACTTGAGCCGGCGTTCCACCGCCCCGGCACCACTTGAAAGAAGGAAACATGAAAGCCTGTTTACCCGATTCGCGGCGCCGTTGACATGCGAGAACTTCCAGGATCGCGGTCGATTGAAGACGCAATAGGTCCGGCGTTTCATGTGAAACGCCGGACGGGAGCCGGCAGGATCAGCTGGCCGTCGCCTCCGGTGTACCGCCATTCCGGCGTTCGCGCATGAAGCGGTCGAACTCTTCCTTGTCCTTCGCACGGCGGAGCTCGCGCACATAGGCGTCGAATTCCTCTCGCATCTCGTCGAGCTTACGGCGCTCTTCCTCAAGCCGGGCAAGCTCCGCCTCGCGCCACTCGTCGAAGGCGACGTTACCGGTCCGGTGGTGGGCCCAGTGACGGCCTTGATTCCGGCGGAAGCCGGCGCACATGCGGTCGACGCTATCGTTCGCGTCCTTTTTGAAGGCTTTCAGCTTGTCGCCAAAGAGGATGTAGGCGAGCATGGCCAGACCCAGCGGCCAGAACACAATGAAGCCGAGTACCATCAATGCAATGGTCGCAGGCGTCCAGTCCGGACGGATCAATGCAGATTGGTTCATCTTCAGCATACCTCGCAATCAGCGGGCCGCCCGGTGCGGCCCGATGAAAACGATGTGGGAAAGACCGGCAAGGTCTACAAGATCGTGGCGCCTGAAATCCGTCAAGTGCTTGACTCCAGGCCACAAAATCGTCACGGAGCACGCCCTCCGCGCCGGTCACGGAAGGCGCCTGCGGCGCCTTGCGACTTCTCAGCGAGCGGAGCGCTCCTGTTTCGGCGGCCCGGTCAGGCCGACTTGCCGCCCTTGATGACGCGCTTGACAGGCTTTGCGTGCCGCGAATGCTCGCGCTGGAAGGCGACGATGCGAGGCGCAATTTCGCGACGGAACCGCGAGCCGTTGAACACGCCATAATGGCCGACGTCCGGCTGCACATAGTGCTGGCGCATATGCTCGGGGATATTGGTGCAGATCGTCTGCGCCGCCTGCGTCTGACCGAGGCCGGAAATGTCGTCGTTCTCGCCCTCTACGGTCAAGAGCGCCACCTTACGGATCGCCGTCGGATCGACGCGCTTGCCGCGATGGATCATCTCACCCTTCGGAAGCGCATGCTGCATGAAGACGACCTGCACGGTCTGGAGATAGAACTCGGCCGTCAGATCCATGACCGCCAGATACTCGTCGTAGAATTCGCGATGCTTGTCGGCCGCATCGCCGTCGTTCTTGACGAGATGGGCGAAAAACTCCTTGTGCGCGATCAGATGCCGATCGAGATTCATCGACATGAAGCCGGAAAGCTGCAGGAATCCGGGATAAACCATACGCATGAAGCCCGGCTGCGGCCACGGCACCGGCATGATGACATTGTCACGGAACCATTCGACCGGCCGCTGTTCCGCCAGCTGATTGACGCCGGTCGGGTTGATGCGGGTGTCGATCGGTCCGCCCATCAGCGTCATCGAGGCGGGCGACAGCGGATCGTTTTCCGCTTCCATTAGGGCCGTCGCCGCCAGAACCGGCACGGCCGGCTGACATACGCCGACCACATGCGTATCCGGCCCGAGGAAGTGCAGGACCTGGATGACGTAATCGATATAGTCGTCGAGGTCGAAGGTGCCCTCGCTGAGCGGCACCATGCGGGCATCCATCCAGTCGGTAATGTAGATATCCGCATGCGGCAGCAGCGCTTCGACGGTGCCACGGAGCAAGGTGGCATAGTGGCCGGACATCGGTGCGACGAGCAGTACCTTCGGATCCGGTTCACGCCCGGCGGCCAGCGAACGTTCGAAATGAATGAGGTTGCAGAAGGGAGCACGCCAGACGATCTTTTCGCGGATCATTACCGGCTGCCCGTCCACTACCGTTTCCTGAAGGCCGAATTCCGGCTTGCCGTAGCGCCGTGTCGCCCGCTCGAAAACCTCCAGCCCCGCGGCTGCGGCGCGGCCGAAATAGGTGTGCGAGACCGGATTCATCGGATTCTTGAAGGCCAGCCGCATGGCGTCCGCCGCCGTGCGCCAGGGAGCCATCATGGCATGGTTCATTTCATAAAGCTGATAGAACATGGGACGCGTACCCCTTTAATCAATCGATGACGGCGCCGCTCCCAGTCCGACGCAAGCTTGCGATTGTTTTCCTTGGTGTCCGCAATGATTGCAGACTATCACGATTTTTGTGCAGTGCAAAAAACGCCCTATGCTTTTCAGAGCTTATGTAGGCGAATCACTTCCTAATTTCCGATATTGCTCAAATAGCATGGTCGAGTCTTGGCGACTATGATGTTCGTACCTCAGCGCGCGGTAATCCCATAGAATCTTGCGGCTGTTCCCGCAAATATCGCCTGTTTTTCAGGCACCGACCTCTCAGCAGTCAGTGCTCGCGCAGCGGCAAACCACTCGGCATAGTCGGCATCGAGTAAGACCACCGGCCAATCGCTGCCGTACATGACCCGGTCGGCGCCAAAGACCTCGATAAGGTGCGAGGCATAGGGGGTGAGCCGCTCTTTTGACCACGCTCCGCCCGCTTCCGTCACCAATCCGGAGAGTTTGACACTGACGTTGGGTCGAAGTGCGAGTGCCGCCATATCGGCACGCCAGGGCTCGAGTCTGCCGCCGGCAATGAAGGGCTTGGCACCGTGGTCGACGACGATCGCGAGGTCCGGCAACCGGTCGGCAAGTGCGGCGATCACCGGCAGATGACGCGGCTGAACGAGCGCATCGAAGCGAACGTCCAGTTGCGGCAGCGCTTCGAGCGTCGCGATCACCTCCGGCCGCAGAATCCACGCCGTTTCCGCAATGCTTTGCAGCATCGGCCGAATGCCCCTGAACTTGCTGTGGCGCTTCAACCGCTTGACCTCGGAAACGGCATCCGAAGCGAGGAGATCGACCCAGCCGACCACCGCCGCGACCGTCTCCTCGCGCTCTGCGATCGCAAGCAGGAATTCGGTTTCCGCGACATTGGGCGCTGCCTGCACGAGCACTGTGCGGGTAATGCCGGCCGCGGCCAGATGCGGCGTCAGGTCGGCCGGTCCGAAGTCTCGATAGATCGGCTCGAGATCCGGCCCCGGCCAGTCATTATGGCCGAGGCCGAGTGTCCAATAATGCTGATGCGCGTCGATGAAGTTCATGAGGCATCCACCGCGATCACGGCCTTCACGAGGCCGGTCCTGTCATGGGCCCAGCGCGGCAGGTCTGCGACCGCCGCCTCGAGCGTCGTACGGTGCGTGACCAGCGCCTGCACGGGAACGAGCCCTTTACCGATCGAGGCGACGACATGGCCGAAATCCTCGCGTGTCGCATTGCGGCTGGCCACCAGCGTCATTTCACGTTTGTGGAACTCCGGGTCGGAAAAGCGGATCTCGTCCTTGACCACGCTGACGAAGACAAGCGTGCCGCCATGGCCGACATACGAGAAGGACCGCATCATCGATGCGCCATTGCCCGTAGCGTCGAAGGCGACATCGAAACCCTCGCCCTCCGTCGCCTCGGCGATCGCCTTCTCCGATCCTTCGCCGGCGAGGATCCCCTGCAAAAATCCTAGCCTGTCGGCGGCGAAGGCCAGGCGTTCGGCGCTCGTGTCGAGAAGCGTCACCGCGTGCCCGGCAATCCTCGAGAAGAGCGCCGTGCCGAGACCGATCGGGCCGGCGCCGATCACCAGCGAGCGGGCACCGGCCGCAGCGCCCGAGCGCCTGACCGCATGGGCGCCGATCGCCAGGAACTCTACAGTCGCCGCGGCTTCCGGTGAGAGACCGTTCGCCGGGTAGAGGTTCTCCTCCGGCATCACGATCTCCTCGCAGAAGGCGCCATCGGTATGGACGCCAAGGACCCGGACCGAAGTGCAGCAATTGGGTTTGCCCTTGCGGCAGGCAATGCAGTTTCCGCAGGCGATATAAGGATTGACGACGACCAGCGTTCCGGGAACGAGCGCGCAACCGGAGCCCGCCTCGACTACCGTTGCGGAGATCTCATGGCCCATGACGCGCGGATATTCGAGGAAGGGGTGCTTGCCCTCGAAGATGTGATAGTCGGTGCCGCAGATGCCAACGCGGCGGACCGCGAGGCGCACCCACCCCGTGTCGGGTGCCGCCGGACGGGCGCGCTCGACGATTTCGAGGCGACCAGGTTCTTGGCAGACGACAGCTTTCATTGCGCGCTCCGAAGTTTGATCCATGGGGCAATCATGCGTCACCGCGATCCGCGTCGCCTGAGCTGGTCGAAATAGACGATGACGATGATCAGCAGGCCGGTGATGATGCGCTGCCAGAACGAGTTGACGTTCAGGAGGTTGGCGCCGTTGTTGATGGTTGCCAGGATGAAGGCGCCGAGCAGCGGCCCGTGGACCGAGCCGACGGCGCCGAAGAGGCTGGTACCGCCGATCACAGACGAGGCGATCGCCTGCAACTCCCAGCCCTCGGCCTGGGTGGCGTTGCCGATGCCGATGCGCGAGGCCAGAAGCAGGCCGACAAAGGCGGCGCAGGTCGAGGAGAGGATGTAAGCCAGGTAGATCGTCCGATCGACGTTGACGCCGGAGAGGCGTGCCGCTTCCCGATTCGAACCGACCGCGAAGAGATAGCGGCCGAAGCGACTCAGGTGCAGGAAGACGTAAGCCGGCACCGCGACGAAGATCACCATCCAGAAGAGACTGGGGATGCCGAGGAAATCGGCGCGGGAAAAATTGGTGAAGGCCTCGTTGGTGATCGAGATCGTCGAACCATTGGTGATCAGCAGGCCGATGCCGCGCAGCGAGGTCAGCGTCGCGAGCGTGATGATGAAGGGCGGCAGCCCCATTCGGACGATGCCGAAGGCGTGAAAGCCGCCGATAAGCACGCCGATCGCCAGCGTCGCGACGATCGCAAGCCAGAGCGGCACGCCGGCGGCAAGCAGCCAGGCGACGATGACGCTGGTGAAACCGACCACCGCGCCGACCGAAAGGTCGATGCCGGCCGTAATGATGACGAAGGTCTGGCCGACCGCGAGAATTGCCGTCATCGCCCCCTGGCGAAGGAGATTGCTGATATTGTTCGGCGTCCAGAAGGCGTTGGTCGCCAGACCGAGTGCCAACCAGAGCGCAAGCAAGAGGCCGAGAAGCGTGAGACCGAACAGGATGCTGACGCCCCTCTTCGGCGCCGGTGCCACGCTGCCTTCTACCGTTTCCACGCTCATCTTTTCCCTCCCTGCAATCTTCTCAAATCGTCACGCGTTGATCGCCTGCGCCAAGACTTCCTCGTGGCTCGCGGCGCGGTAATCGTGGCTCGCCACCAGCCTGCCCTGGCGAAAGACGTGCAGCCGGTCCGCAAGCTCGTAGACTTCCGGCAGGTAGGAGGAGATCAGGATGATCCCTGCGCCCTGTTCGAGCAGCTGGGCCAGGAGCCGGTAGATTTCCGCCTTGGTGCCGACATCAACGCCGACGGTCGGCTCGTCGAAGATGAACAGCTTGGCGCCATGGCTCAGCCATTTGCCGATAACGATCTTCTGCTGGTTGCCGCCGGACATGGCCGAGGCGAGCACATGCCGCGACGGTGTCTTGATCTGCAGGTCGCGAATCTGGCGGTCCGCATTGGCCGCTTCCTCGGCGCGGTTGATGGTGAGGCCGCGCGTCAGCCGGCGAAAGACCGGAAGATTGATGTTGAGCCCAATCGGCAGATTGAGGCAGAGCCCCTGATCGCGGCGGCTCTCCGGCGCCAGCGCGATGCCGAGTTCCATCGCCTTGCGCTCGTTGTCGATTTCGACCTTCTTGCCCTGCCAGTAGACCTCGCCGGCTTTGGTCGGATGGCGGCCGTAGAGGCCGAGGGCGAATTCGCTGCGGCCGGCACCGATCAACCCATAGAGCCCGACGATCTCGCCGGCCCTCACAGAGAGCGATATGTCGGTAAAGCCTAGGCCCGAAAGCCCGCGTGTTTCGAGGATCGTCTCGCCGAAGGGAAAGTGCTCCTTATGGTAGATCTGCTCGATGGTCCGGTTGATCATCAGCGCGATCAGCTCGGCCTCGTCGGTTTCACCGATTTCGCGCGTGCCGACATGGGTGCCGTCGCGCAGGACCGAAACACGGTCGGCGAGCTCGAATACTTCCTCCAGCCGGTGGCTGATATAGACGATGGTGACGCCTTCGCTCTGCAGACGGCGGATGAGGCGGAAAAGCTGTGCGGATTCCTGGCGCGTCAGATATGCGGTCGGCTCGTCGAAGATCAGAAAGCGGATGCCGCGCATGGCCGCGCGCGCGGTGGCGACCAGCTGCTGCTGGCCGATGGTAAGATTGCCGAGCGTGGCGTCGGCCGGCAGGTCGAAGCCGAGGTCGTCGAGCACGCCCTGCGCCGCAACGGTCATTGCGCGCTTGCGCATGAGACCATTGCGGTTCATCTCGTCGCCGAGGAACATACTGGCCGCGACGCTCAAGTGCGGACAGAGCACCACCTCCTGGTGGACGGCATTGATGCCGCGGGCGATCGCCTCGTTGGGGCTCGCAAGCTGCACCGGCTCGCCGCACCAGCGCACCTCGCCGGCGGTGCGCGCAATGACGCCGGTCAGGAGCTTGATCAACGTCGACTTGCCGGCACCATTCTCGCCGACGATGGCATGGATCTCCCCCGAGAGGAACGTGATGGATGCGGGCTTCAGTGCCTGGACCGCGCCGTAGTTCTTCTGCAGGCCGCGCAACTCCAGGATCGGTTCCCCCTTCGCGACGGCCGTCTTGAGTTTGGCATCATGCCGGTGGCTGACCTCTTGAAGCCCGGTCATCTTCCCCTCCTCGATATTGCCGGGGGCGGCCGGCTCCTCGCCACCGGCCGCCGCGCCTGCTGCATCGTCTCCTTAAATCTCGATTAAAGGAGACAGACATGCGTCAATTCAAAGCTGTCGATGAGGCCGCGGCGCGCGAAGCGCCGCGACGCAAATCACGACGGATCAGTTCACCTTGGGGTTCAGGAGGGCGTCGATCTTCGGATCGGCCATGTTGGCCTTGGTGACGAGATTCGCGCCGGTGTCGACATTGGCCTCGACCTTCTCGCCCTTCGATACGGCGAGCGCCGTCTTCACACCGTCATAGCCCATACGATAGGGATCCTGGACAACGAGGCCGGCGAGCACGCCTTCCTTCAAGAAGCTCACCGTCTTGTCATCGCTGTCGAAGCCGATGACCTTGATCTTGTCGCCCAGCTTGTTCTCGGCAATCGCTTGACCGGCGCCCTGCGCCATGATCAAGTTGGAGGCGAATACGCCGACGAGATTGGGGTTGGCGGTGATCAGGTCGGTCATGATGTTGAGACCGGTCGTCGCCTGGCCGTCGGCATATTTGTCGGCGACGACTTTCAGGCCCGGATATTTGGTCTTCAGCTGATCCAGGAAGCCCTCGCGCCGCTGGTCGAGCGAACCGACGCCGGGCAGGCTGGTGATGATGGCGACTTCGCCCTCTTCCTTGCCAGTGGCTTCCTTGATCGCCGCGGCAAGCCCGTCGGCGGCAATGCGGCCGCCCTGGACATTGTCGGTCGTCAGGAACGAGGCGAACGACTTCGAATCGGCAGCAGAATCGATGCCTACGATCGGCACGGCCTTGGCGGCCTCGTCGATCGGCTTGCCGAGCGCCTTGAACTCCGTCGGCGCAATGACCACGGCTTCCGGCGCGCCGGCGACGGCGTTTTCAAGAATGCTGATCTGGCCGTTGATGTCCGATTCGGACTGGGCGCCGAGCTCCGGCACGTTGACGCCGAGGTCCTTGCCCGCCTGGCGTGCGCCCGCCAGTACGATCTGCCAGTAGAAGGAGGTGGTGTCCTTGACGATGATCGGGACGCTGACGTCCTGGGCGAAGGATGTCATCGGCCCCATGGTGGCCATGAAGGCGGCGCCGGCAAGCGCGGTAAAGGCACGGCGGGAAAGAATATGCTTGGCAATGCTCATCGGGTTCTCCTCTTGAAGTGACACCTTGCTGTTCCGTTATCGAGAACGATCCGCCAGGTGCCCACGGACCGTCTTTTATCTATAAAAAACATTTCTTCACACTAATGCAGCTGATCCGAATTGGCAAGCCTTCTTGCGCTCTCCTTAGCTGCTTTCCTCCCGACGCAAGCGGCACTGCCCGCCATCGAACGGGTTCAGCCGATTAGACCCGGACGGCCTGGTCGCCAAGTTCCGGTGCCACGAGCGTAAAGGGTTCGTAGACCGCGAATTCCTCCAGCGTGACTTGCCGCCGCGTAAGCTCCATGTTCCGCTCGAGACTTTCAGGCTTTGCGGTGCCGATCAGCACCGAGGCCACAGAAGGATTGACAAGCGGGAACTGGAGCGCGGCGGCGGCGAGCGGCACGCCGCGCCCGCCGGCGATCCGCTCCATCGCCGCGACCTTCGTCCTGACCTCTTCCGTCGCCGGCATATAATCGAAATGCGCGCCCTCCACCGGGCCAGTGGCAAGGATGCCGGAGTTGAAGACGCCGCCGACCACGAGCGACGTTCCCTTCTTCTCGCAAAGCGGCAGGAGCTCTTCGACGGCCGAGCGGTCGAGTAGCGTATAACGGCCCGCGAGCAGGATGCAGTCGATATCGGCCCGGCTGAGGACGTCGAGACAGACCGGCACCTCGTTGACGCCGAGACCATAGGCCGAAATGACGCCGCCGGACTTCAATTCCTCCAAGGCCTTCAGGCCGGAATCGAGCAATTGCCGCAGATAGATCGCGTTCTTCTTCGCACCGTGGGTGTAACTGCCGATATCGTGGACATAAAGGATATCGATGCGATTGAGTCCCAGGCGGGCGTAGCTCAATTCGACGGAACGCATGATCGCGTCATAGCTATAGTCGTAGCTGACATCGAAGTTCAGCGGCTTGACGTAGGAATAGTCGGGAACCTGGTCCTCAGGCACCGGATGCAACAGCCGGCCAACCTTTGTCGAGAGCACGAAATCGTCGCGCGGCTTGTCGCGCAGGAAATCGCCGGCCCGGCGCTCGGCGAGCCCGAGCCCGTAATAGGGCGCTGTGTCGAAGTAACGTATGCCCGCGGACCAGGCCGCGTCGAGGGTCGCCATGGCCGCCTCGCGCCTGCATTCGCGGTAGAGGCCGCCGAGCCCCGCAGTGCCGAAGCTGTATTCGGTCACGGCGAGGCCGGTTCGGCCGATCCTTCTCGTCTGCATTCCTTGTCTCCTCCCTGCAAGGATTGCGTTTTTCTCACCTGCGTTTCGGTTCGAAACGAGTTTGCCCCTCACCCTAGCCCTCTCCCCCCAGGCGGGGAGAGGGGATGAAGCCAGCGCCGCGTGTCTCCTTCGCTCCGCTTGCGGAGAGCAGGTGGCCGGCAGGCCGGATGAGGGGCAGTTGCTGCCCCACATTTAAAGCGTCGCCCCCAGATGCCAGGGGACGAACTCGTTATCGCCGTAGCCGAAAAGCTCGCTCTTGGTCTTGCCACCCGAAGCCGTGTCGATGATCAGATCGAAGATCCTGCGGCCGAGGTCGGCCACGGTCGTCTCGCCGGAAGCGATCACGCCGCAATCGATGTCCATGTCCTCTTCCATCGCCCGGTAGAGCGCCGTATTGCTGGTGAGCTTGATCGACGGCGCCGGCCGACAGCCGAAGCAACTGCCTCGGCCCGTGGTGAAGGCGATGACGTTGGCACCGCCCGCCACCTGGCCCGTGGCCGAGACCGGGTCGTAGCCGGGCGTGTCCATGAAGACCAGGCCGTGTTCGGTCACGCGTTCGGCATAGCTATAGACGGCGGTTAGCGGAGAGCGGCCGCCCTTGGCGACGGCGCCAAGCGACTTTTCCAGAATGGTCGTCAAGCCGCCCCTTTTGTTACCCGGCGAAGGGTTATTGTCGAGCGAAGCGCCGTGCAGCGCGACATAGTTCTCCCACCAGGAAATCAGGTCGTCGAGTTTCGCCGCCACCGTGTCACTGACGGCGCGGCTGCGCAGGAGATGTTCGGCGCCGTAGATTTCGGAGGTTTCGGAGAGAATCGCCGTGCCGCCGACACCGGCGAGGATATCGACCGCGGCACCGAGCGCCGGATTGGCGGTGACGCCGGAAAGGCCGTCGGAGCCGCCGCACTGCAGCCCGACGATGATCTCGCTGACCGGGATCGGCACGCGCCGCGCGGGTGCGACTTCCCTGGCGATCTCCTCGAGCACGCCGAGCGCGCGCTCGACCGAACGGCGCGAGCCGCCAGCCTCCTGAATGTTGAAGTGCCGCTTCTCGGCACCGGCGCCGCTCTGGCCGTAAAGCGTCAGCTGGTTGACCTCGCAGCCGAGACCGACCATCAGAACGCCGCCGAAATTGGCGTGGCGGGCATAGCCGGCGAGTGTTCGGTGCAAGTTTTTCATGCCGTCGCCGGTCGAAGACATGCCGCAGCCCTGATCGTGGACGATCGGCACGAAGCCGTCGATGCCTTCATACCTCGGCAGGATACGCCGGTTGGCCTCATCGGCAATCGCGCGACAGACGGTGGTGGAACAGTTCACGCTGGCGATAATGCCGATATAGTTCCGCGTCGCGGCCCGCCCGTCCGCACGGCGGTACCCGAGGAAAGTGCGCGCCTTGTCGGCCTCGCTTGCGGCCTCCGGCGGAACCGGGGCGCCGATTGCGAGCCTGTCCTGGTCGAAGGCGAGATTGTGGGAATGCACGTGATCGCCCGCGGCGATTTCAGACGTGGCGCGGCCGATCGCCTGGGCATATTTGACCACCGGTTCGCCTGCCGAAATCGACCGGATCGCCACCTTGTGGCCGGGGTCGATCCTCACCGCTGCCCGCGCACCGCCAGGCAGTGTTCCACCCGGCTCGATGGCAGTCGTGGCAACGGCGACATTGTCCTCCGGCGAAAGCAGGATCGACGACAGTGCAGACAATTTCTGGCTCTCCCCGGAACATTGCTTTTGTCTTTTATCTACAATAGACAGATTACCGTCAATGGTTATTATGAGGGTACATGCATTTTCGATGCGAAACGTTGGGTGCCGCCTGGCGTCGGGCTAGCTGAGTGCCGACGAACCGCCTAAAGCGAACGCCATCGAAGCGCGATTAACTCAAACCGCAGGACATCCAATGGCGAAACAGAACACTGTCTTCAAGGATGCCTTCAACCGCTGCCTCACGCAGATGGCTGAGACCCCTGCACTGCCTTCCGAGCCGGAGCTTGGGCAGCTTCTTGGCGTCAGCCGCACGACCGTTCGCGCTATTCTCGCGCGCTGCGAGGAGCTCAAGCTGATCAGCTGGGATAAGCGGCGCAAGACCGTGCTGCGCCGCCCGGAGCCTTCCGACTATTTTCCATCGGAGGAGACCAGTTCGCTTGCCGAGATCATCGAGCGCAGCTTCATGCGGCGAATTCTTGCGGGCGGCGCCGAACCCGGCATGCAGATCAACGAGTTGGAGCTCGCCCGGGAGATCGGCACCGGCACGACAAGCGTGCGCGAATTCCTGATCCGCTTCAGCCGCTTCGGCCTGATCGAGAAACGGCCGAACAGCCATTGGGTGCTCAAGGGATTTACCCGCGATTTCGCGCTTGAGCTGACGGAAGTCAGGGAAATGTTCGAACTTCGTTCCGCCGCCCGCTTCGTCACCCTGCCGGAGGACCATTCGGCCTGGGAGGAGCTGAAGAAGATCGAGGCCGTGCATCGGGAAATCCTTGCGGATATCGACGAACGCTACAGGGAATTCTCCGAGCTCGACGAGCGCTTCCACCTGCTGGTTCACAAATCGTCCAGCAACCGCTTCATCGTCGATTTCTACGACATCATCGCGATCATCTTCCACTACCATTACCAGTGGAACAAGGCGAATGCGCGCGGACGCAATGCCCGCGCGCTCGAAGAGCATCTCGCCTATATCGCGGCGCTTCAGTCGCGCGACCCGAAACAGGTGGAACAGGCTTGCCGCAGGCATCTGAAGTCCGCGCGGGAAACGCTACTCCAGTCAATACCGTAGTCCTGTTTCAATGATCAGTAGCCGGATTCAACGCCGTCCGGCGCGGTCTGGCCAAGAAATTCCCGGCGCAGACGCTCGCTGGCGCTGACGAGCAGCGTCACATCGGTGCCGATCGCCATGTAGTCGGCACCGAGTTCGCGATAATCGCGCGCCTGGGCAGGATCAAGGGTCAGGATGCCGCGCGCCCTGCCGGCACTCCTGATTCGGCTGAAGCCGTCGATGATCGCCGCGCGCACCTCGGGATGGCCTGGATTTCCAAGATGACCCATATCGGCCGCCAGGTCCGCCGGGCCGATGAACAGGCCGTCGACGCCGTCGAGCGCCGCGATCTCGTCGATCGCTGCGAGGCCTGCCCGGCTCTCTATTTGCAGCAGCAGGCAGATCTCCTCGTTCGCGTTCTCGAGATAGTCGGTGATCCGGCTGAAATTTGTGGCTCGACCCAAAGCCGCACCGACACCGCGGACGCCCTGCGGCGGATAGCGCACGGCGCGTACGAGCTGCCGTGCCTGCTCGACGCTGTCGACCATGGGGATGAGCAGCGTTTGGACGCCGGTGTCGAGGACCTGCTTGATGAGCGCCGTGTCGCCGACGGGAAGGCGAACGATCGGATGGCTGCCCCGCCCCGCGATCGCGCGATATTGCGCGGCAAGCAGCGGCAGGTCGTTCGGCGCATGCTCGCCGTCGATCAGCAGCCAGTCGTAACCGCTGCCGGCGACCACTTCGGCGGCATAGGGGCTGGCAAGCGCTACCCAGAGACCGAGCTGGAAGCGCCTTTCGCGTAGTGCCGCTTTAAAGGGGTTCTTCGGGGCCGGCATAGGCACACTCCTTTAACATCCGTCCATGCGGACACCTCAGATCGCCAGTCGAACGTCCCTCATCCGCCTGCCGGCATCTCCACGCTTGCGGGGGAGAAGGGCAAGCGGCGCCGCTTGTTTAAAAACCCGCTCTGCCTGCAAACGGAGAGGGGATGTGTCGAGGAATACCGGCATTCACCAAGCTTCTTACCGGCAAAAGAAAAAACCGGCCAGAGCTTTCCGGCCGGTCCAGGACATCAGGCGATGCCGCCGAGGCAGACATATTTGACCTCGGTGAATTCCTCGATCCCGTATTTCGAACCCTCACGGCCGAGACCGGAGAGCTTGACGCCGCCGAAAGGCGCTTCGGCGGTGGAAATCAGCCCCGTATTGACACCGACCATGCCGTATTCCAGCGCTTCGGCCACGCGGAACACGCGCGCGAGATCCTTCGCATAGAAATAGGAAGCAAGGCCGAATTCCGTGTCGTTGGCCTGCCTGATGACATCCGCCTCGTCCTTGAAGCGAAAGAGAGGCGCCACCGGGCCGAAGGTTTCCTCCCGCGCGACAGCCATCGCCTGTGTGACCTCGGCGAGCACTGTCGCCTCGTAGAAGGTGCCGCCGAGTGCATGGCGCCTGCCGCCCTGGACGACGCGGGCGCCCTTCGAAAGGGCGTCGGCAACATGTTCCTCGACCTTCTCCAGCGCCGACTTATCGATCAGCGGCCCGAGGATGACCCCGTCTTCCATGCCGTTACCGGTCTTGAGCTTGGCGACGGCGGCGGCGAGCTTCTCCGAAAAGGCCTCGTAGACGCCGTCCTGGACATAGAGCCGATTGGCGCAGACGCAGGTCTGGCCATTGTTGCGGAACTTGGCGATCAGCGCGCCTTCGACCGCCGCGTCGAGATCGGCGTCGTCGAAGACGATGAAGGGCGCGTTGCCGCCGAGTTCGAGGCCGAGCTTCTTGATCGTCGCGGCACTCTGCCGGTAGAGCTCGGCGCCGACCTCCGTCGAACCGGTAAAGGTCAGCTTGCGCACGGTCGGGTTCGAAGTCATCTCGGCGCCGATCTCTCGGGCCGAACCGGTGATCACCGAAAAGAGGCCCTGCGGCATGCCGGCGCGCTCGGCGAGCACGGCAATGGCGATCGCCGAAAACGGCGTCTGCGCGGCCGGCTTCAGCACCATTGCGCAGCCGGCGGCAAAGGCGGGACCCGCCTTTCGGGTGATCATTGCGTTCGGGAAGTTCCAGGGCGTGATCGCGGCGACGACACCGATCGGCTGCTTCATCACCAGGATGCGCTTGTCCTTCTGGTGACCGGGCACGATGTCACCGTAGACGCGCCGCGCTTCTTCCGCGAACCACTCGATGAAGCTTGCGCCGTAGACGATCTCGCCGGTCGCCTCGGCGAGCGGCTTGCCCTGCTCAGTCGTCAGGATTCGCCCGAGATCGTCCTTGTTTTCGATCATCAGCTCGAACCAGCGGCGCAGCACCGCAGAGCGCTCCTTGGCGGTCCTTGCCGCCCACTCCTTCTGCACCCGCGCCGCGGTTTCGATGGCGGACCTGGTCTCGGCGGCACCGAGCTTCGGAACGCGGCCGATCACCTTGCCCGTCGCCGGGTTCGTCACCTCGATCGAATTGTTCTGGTCGGCTTCGATCCAGTTCTCGCCCACGAGTGCGGCCTGGCGAAACAGCGATGGGTCATTCAGATTCATGGCGCGTCCTTCCTCCGGTAACTTTACAGAACTTATACAAGTTTTTTCCGGCCAGACAATCACTCCGGCCGCAAGTCGCGAAATTTCCTAACCGGACCTTTGCCAAGGGACCAATCGGTATGCCGAGCGCAGCGTCCCTCCAAAGAGTGGTTCGCCCGCGCGCCGCGGGTCATCACTTTCGAGCGAGCACATTTCAAAGCCGCACCATCTTCTGTAGCGTCGCTCCGCGAATCCGCCCACTCCTTTGTAAATAGGGCCTCCCAAGGGATTCGGAAGCAAAACAAGGACGTTTTTCGTGACAGAAATCAACCACAGAAAAGCCGACCACCCGATCCACTCGATCTTTCTGGAACGCTGGTCGCCGCGTGCCTTCACCGGAGAGGACATCGGCAAAGAGGAACTGCTAGCGCTCTTCGAAGCCGCACGCTGGGCGCCTTCGGCGAGCAATCTCCAACCCTGGCGCTTCATCTATGCCCGGCGCGGCACCGACTCCTTCGCCCGCCTGCTGAGCACGCTCGACGAGGGCAACCAGCGCTGGGCGAAGAACGCCTCGGCGCTCGTCGTCATCCTTTCGAAGACCCACCGGGTGACCTCGAGCGGTGAGGTCCGCCCCGCCTCGACGCATGCCTTCGACACCGGCGCCGCCTGGTTCGCGCTGGCGCTGCAGACGCAGTTGGCCGGTTGGCATGCGCATGCGATGGCGGGGATCGATCGCGACAAGGCAATAAAGGCGCTCGAAGTGCCGGAACACCATCGGGTCGAGGCCGCCGTGGCGATCGGAAAGCTCGCCGAACCCTCTACCCTGCCGGACGATCTGCGTGAACGCGAAAAGCCGAGTCAGCGCAAACCGATCGGCGAATTCGTCTTCGAAGGCCGCTTCAGGGCCGATTGAAAAGTTCAAATCAAAAGTGCGCGGAGCGCGCCGCTGCTCCGCGCTGTCCTTGCAGCAAGCCAGTCCGGCCGAGAACTTAGCGCCCCGCGTCTTTTCAGAAGCGCAAAGGTCGCTGTAACTCTTTAAATCTGGGCATCGTGCTTTCCGAAATCGGGCACGATTTTCAGTCCGATGCGTCAGATGTCGAGATTGGCGACGCTCAGGGCATTTTCCTGGATGAAGTCGCGGCGCGGCTCCACCTCGTCGCCCATCAAGCGTGAGAACAGACCGTCCGCGTCGGTCGCGTCGGCGATCTTGACCTGCAGCAAGGAGCGAACGTTCGGATCGAGCGTCGTTTCCCACAATTGCTCGGCATTCATCTCGCCAAGACCTTTGTAGCGCTGCATCGTCAGTCCCTTGCGGCCGGCGGCGAAGATCGCATCCAAAAGCGCGCGCGGGCCGCTGATCTCCTGGGCGCCGTCGCGGCGGCGCAATGCAGGCGGCGCCGAATAGATTTCCTTCAACTTTCCTGTCAGCTGGTCGATGTGGCGGGCATCGGACGAGCCGATCAGCGCCATGTCGAGAACGGCCACTTCCTTGACGCCGCGCACCATGCGCTCGAGCTTCAACCCGCCTTCCGCCGTCACCGTTCCGATCCAACCGCGCTCGGTCTCCTCGGCAACGACGTCCAGCCGCCGCGCGACCTCTGCCGCGACCTTCTCGAATTCGTCGCGATTGGCGTTGAGTTCGATGTTGAGTGCGCCGGCGATCGCCGCCTGTTCAACAATCGACCGGCTATAGCGGGAGTGCAGCCCGTCCATCAGCGAACGAAGGCGCAATGCGTCATTGATGACCTCGCGGAGATCCTGTCCGGCACGCACCTCTCCAGAGGCAAGTTCCAGCGAGGCCTCCTCCAGCCCCATGCTGATCAGGTAATCTTCAAGCGCCTTCTCGTCCTTCAGATATTGCACCGACTTGCCGCGCGTAACCTTATAAAGCGGCGGCTGGGCGATATAGAGGTGGCCCCGCTCGATCAACTCCGGCATCTGCCGGAAGAAGAAGGTTAGCAGCAACGTACGGATATGGGCGCCGTCGACGTCGGCATCCGTCATGATGATGATCTTGTGGTAGCGCAGCTTGTCGGCGTTGAACTCGTCCTTGCCGATCGAGGTGCCGAGCGCGGTGATCAGCGTGCCGATTTCCTGGCTCGACAGCATCTTGTCGAAGCGGGCGCGCTCGACGTTCAGGATCTTGCCCCGGAGCGGCAGGATCGCCTGGTTCTCGCGCGAGCGCCCCTGCTTGGCCGAGCCGCCCGCCGAATCGCCCTCCACCAGGAAGAGTTCGGATTTTGCCGGATCGCGTTCGGAGCAGTCGGCGAGCTTGCCTGGCAGTGACGAGATGTCGAGCGCACCCTTGCGCCGCGTCAATTCGCGTGCCTTGCGGGCCGCCTCGCGGGCGGCGGCCGCCTCGACCACCTTGCCGACGAGAACCTTGGCCTCCGCCGGGTTTTCCTCAAGCCAGACGCTCAAAGCCTCGTTGACGAGGCTCTCCACCACGGGGCGCACCTCGGACGAGACGAGCTTGTCCTTGGTCTGTGAAGAGAATTTCGGATCCGGGACCTTGACCGACAGCACCGCGGTCAGCCCCTCGCGGCAATCGTCACCGGTCAGTGACACCTTCTCCTTCTTGGTAATGCCGGACGTGTCGGCATAGGAGGTGATCTGGCGGGTCAGCGCGCCGCGGAAACCTGCCATATGCGTGCCGCCGTCGCGTTGCGGAATGTTGTTGGTGAAGCAGAGCACGTTCTCGTGGTAGCTGTCGTTCCACCACATCGCCACTTCGACGGTGATGCCGTCCTTCTCGCCTCGGATGGAGACCGGCTTGTGCACGAGCGGCTTCTTGGCGCGATCGAGATAGGCGACGAAGGCCTCGAGGCCGCCGTCATACATCATCTCCTCGCTGCGAATGTCGGAATGGCGCTTGTCGGTCAGCACGATGCGGACGCCGGAATTCAGGAAGGCGAGCTCGCGCAGGCGATGCTCAAGCGTCGCATAGTCGAATTCGACGTTCGAGAAGGTGTTCTCGCTCGGCAGGAAGGTGACCTCGGTGCCGGTCTCGCCGCCGGCGTCGCCGGTCACGGTCAGCGGCCTGTCGGCCACGCCATGGGTGAAGCTCATCTCATGGATCTTGCCGCCGCGGCGGATCTTGAGCTTGAGCGAGGTGGAAAGCGCATTGACGACCGAGACGCCGACGCCGTGCAGACCGCCGGAAACCTTGTAGGAATTCTGGTCGAATTTGCCGCCGGCATGCAGTTGGGTCATGATGACTTCCGCCGCCGAGACGCCCTCTTCCCGATGGATGTCGGTTGGAATGCCGCGGCCGTTATCCGTCACCGTGACCGAGCCGTCGGGATTGAGCGTGACCGTGACAATATCCGCATGGCCGGCGAGCGCCTCGTCGATCGCGTTGTCGACGACCTCATAGACCATGTGATGCAGACCGGAGCCGTCATCGGTGTCGCCGATATACATGCCCGGGCGCTTGCGGACGGCATCGAGGCCCTTCAGCACCTTGATGGAATCGGCACCATATTCGGCGGTCGCG
Source organism: Sinorhizobium sojae CCBAU 05684 (assembly GCF_002288525.1). Lineage (NCBI taxonomy): Bacteria > Pseudomonadati > Pseudomonadota > Alphaproteobacteria > Hyphomicrobiales > Rhizobiaceae > Sinorhizobium > Sinorhizobium sojae. The sequence continues at coordinate 3,341,530 of NZ_CP023067.1, read as the reverse complement.
CCGGCTTCGGTCTGAGAGATATCGGTCATTCGGCTTCAGGTCTTTCCAGGTTTTCGAACGTTCTGATTCGGTGCGAATCACAACGCGGGATGCCTCGCGGACTATAGAAAATTTGTCCAAGGGTTCCAAATCCCGACCCGTAGGATCACGGGGTCGGGGCGGGCTTCATCCCCTGTCATTATCAGGAAACGTGGCTTTTTCCAAAATATCTTCCATGGCCTCGATGGCCTCAGCCGACAGGTTGCGAATTCGCTCGCTCAAGCGGTTGGCAAAGGCCGTGTGGCCGGGCGGCAGGCCGGAGGTGTCGAGCACCACCCGAGGATCGGAAATCCGGGCAATCTGGAAGAGCTCTTCCGCCTCGTCCCAGATCACGTTGAAGTAACCGGCGACGCGCTGCAGGAAGTCGAAGCTCGGCGAGCCCCTCTTGCCATGTTCGAGCGCCGAAAGATAGGCCGGGGAAACCCCTATGGCCGCCGCCATCTCCTTTTGCGAGACGCCCTTGCGGCGGCGCAGTTCACGCATCGCCTCGCCGAAGGGCGTCATGACGCATGACTTTTGAAACGGGCGAGGCGCACATAAAGGGCGCCCTCGCCGCCATGATTCCTCGCAGCCGGCTCGTAGGACGAAATCAGCGGCCGGAATTCCGGCAGCGAAAACCAGAGCGGCACCGCCCGTTTCAAGGCGCCGTCGCTGCCGAGCGAGGTGCCCTTGCCGGTGATGACAAGCACATGCCTGAGCCCCCGCTCATGCGCCTTGATGAGAAACTGCAAGAGCAGCCCATGCGCCTCGCTCTGGATCATTCCATGCAGGTCGATCCGTGCTTCAAGCGTCAGCCTTCCCGTGGAGAGCTTACGCTTGACCGGCCGTTCGAGCGGGTGGTGGCGGTGTTCGGGCCTGCCGCTCGGCCTGAAGCCAGGCTCGGCCTTTGCCGACGCGGACGGTGACAGGCTCGTCTGCTTGGGCGCCGGAGCGGCTGGCGGCTGCTCTTCCTCTTTGAGCAAGTCCGTGAGTTCCTCCAGCCGGCCGGGCATCGGCCGCGTCGAGCGCGCGACCTTGCCCCACAGGATGCGGTCCTCCGGCGAGAGCTTCCTGTCCCTAGCCATGGCGATACCCGCGGCGATACCTGGCCGCCGCCGCGCGCGGTATGAAGATGAAGAAGTCCGCATCGTTGCGCACCGAGCCGGCAAGAGCGCCGGCGGCCTCGCCGGAACCGGTGAAGATGTCGCCGCGTGCCGGGCCGACAATGGCCGAGCCTGTGTCGAGCGCCAGCATCAGCCGGGCGAAAGGTCGTCCCGCGCCGAGATGGGTCAGGCTCTCGCTTGCGATATAGAACGGCACGCCGAAAGTGTGGATGAGGCGGTCGACCGCGAGAGAACGCCCCGGCTCGAGCGGGACCTTGGCGGCGGCAATCGGGCCGAGATCTTCATTTTCTACGGGTGCCTCGCGGAAGAAGATGAACGAGCGGTTATGCCACAGGACCTCGTCGACCCGGTCCGGGTTGGCGGCAAGCCAGCCCCGTATGCTCGCCATCGACACCGTCGCCGCTGCGATCTCGCCGCGCTCGATGAGCAGCTTGCCGATCGCGGAAAAACGATGCCCCGTCTTCGCCGCATAGGTGATGCGACGGCGCGTGCCGTCCGGATAGATGAGCCGGGCAGCCCCCTGCACATGGGCGAAGAACACATCGACCTTCGAGCGGGCATAGGCGATTTCGAGCCCGCCGCCGGCAAGGAACCCCTCCTCGATCGCTTGGCGGTCCGGATATTCTTCGATCGAGCCATCGGACAGCCGGCCGAAGGCGAAACAGGGGTCCATGCCGTCAGGCCGGTTATCGGCGTCGATGTCGACAAGGTCAGCCGGACGGCGGTAGAAAGGAAAGCGGAAATCATCGACCGCAGTCGCGCGCACCTCGATCTCCGGCTCGTAGAAAGCCGTCACGAAGCCCGCTTGTCTCCCGTCGGGCCGAATTCGGAAGGGCGCGAAATGCTCTTCAAAGAAGGCGCGCGCCCGCTTCGCGTCCGAACTATCCGCACCGGCCGCCTCGAGGGCAGGCAGGAGATCGTCGACTGAAATGCCGAGAGAGCCGGTTCTGTACGGCTTAACCATCGTCACGTGATGGTGGCAGCGGCGAAGCGCGGCGATCACCGGTGCGGGATCGTCCTCCTGCCAACCGGGCAGGTCGGAAAATGCGACCGGCTCGAGATCAAAGGCCATCGTCGCCCCGTGCGGTCAGTTTTCGGACTCGGTGGCGATCAGCTTCCAGTTCGGATCACGCGAGCGCACGTCGCGCGCGAAGGTCCAAAGATCATTGACCTCGGCCACGGAGTCGGCATCGCCGTCGATGAGCTTTCCCTGCTTGTCATAGGTGGCAGAGATGAGCTGGCTGATGATCCGCACCGTGATATTGGCCTCACTGCCTTTCTGTTCCGCATGGACGATGTCGGCCTTCTCGATACCGACGAAGGTCGATTTGACCACTTCCCCCTTCGCCTCGCGCTCGGCGATGGCGGCTTCGAAGCCCTCGTAGACCTCGCGGGAGAGAAGGCCTTTCAGCGTCTTGCGGTCGCCATCGGCGAACGCCATGACGATCATCTCGTAAGCCATCTTCGCGCCATTGAGGAATTCACCGGGTTCGAATTCTGGGTCGGCTTCGTTCATCGCTCTCAGCTGGCCGTTCAAAGGCGTGCCGGGTTTGGCATAGGAATCGATGGCCGCATAGCGGTTTTCGTCTTCCTCGCTCATCTCACGGCGGGGCAGTTGAACCACCTTGCCGCCGTCCTTGGCATCGGGGCCCTGGGCCATATCGCGCGGCGAATAGGGATCGAACGGCGGGCGCTCGCTTCCTGTCCTGCGACCGAGAACGCTCCGCAATTGAAGGAAGATGATCACAGCCGCGATCAGGAAAAAAAACGTGATGAAGTCAAAAGAGCCCATTTCCACCCGGAACCGCTGTTAGAATTGGCATTACTGTTCCATATAGTCCCCAAGGATAAACCATTCAAATGGCGATGTCGCACCCATAAACCGTCGCTTGGCCAATTCCATTCTCGTGAGCACCCCCGATGCGTTCCCTGATCATTCCTCTCACAATTCTCGGACTTCCGCTTGCGGAGATCGCCGGCTTCGTCGTGGTCGGACGCGCGGTCGGCGTCGCGGCAACGCTACTGCTCGTGCTGCTCAGTGCCGTCGCCGGCGTCGCGCTCCTGCGCATTCAAGGCTTCGGCGTGCTCCGCCGCGTGCAGGAATCGGCACGGAAGGGCATCGATCCGGGTCTTGACGTCGTTGGCGGTGCGCTGGTTTTCATCGCCGCGATCCTGCTCATCATTCCCGGCTTCATCAGCGATGCGGTGGGAATATTCCTGTTCCTGCCCCCGATAAGGCGCGCCCTCGCCCGTTTCCTTCAGTCGCGGATGACGATTCTGACCACCGGGACGGGCTTTTATAATGCGCGCGGCGCAAGGAGCGAGCGGTCGCAGGGCCAGGTTATCGATCTCGATGCGGACGAATTCTCGAGGGACGATGACGACGATAACGGGTCCGCGCCACCATCAAACCGCCTTTCCCGATGAGGCATGTCGTCAGAGTGGCTCAACCGGCCGCCCCGGCGCTGCCGATGCCGATCGCCGTGCGCGAGCGCGCCTGAAAATCTCCAAGGAACCAGTCCCGGCGCCGAGGGTTGTAAGCCCAGGTCCGAAATGCTAGATGGCCTCAGCAATTCGAAGTCCGAGGAAATTCTCATGACGACTGACACCGCATCCACCGGCAATGGCGGCGCCCAGCAGACCCCGTCGCTCAACATCCTGGCCCAGTACGTCAAGGACCTCTCCTTCGAGAACCCCGGCGCACCGCGTTCCCTGCAGGCGCGCGAACGGGCTCCGTCGATCAACATCAATGTCAACGTCAATGCCAATCCACTCGCAGAGAACGATTACGACGTCGTTCTGTCGCTGAATGCCGAGGCAAAGGACGGCGACAAGGTACTCTTCAACGTCGAACTGGCCTATGGCGGCGTGTTCCGCGTCAGCGGCTTCCCGCAAGAGCACATGCTGCCGCTGCTCTTCATCGAGTGCCCGCGCCTTCTCTTCCCGTTCGCCCGCCAGATCGTCTCCGACGCGACCCGCAATGGCGGCTTCCCGCCGCTGATGATCGACCCGATCGATTTCGCGCAGATGTTCGCGCAGCGCATGGCCGAGGAAAAGGTCCGCTCGCAGGTCGCGAATACCAACAGCACCAATTAAAAGTCTTTCAGGCTTTAATCCCGAACCCGGCTCGGTGAGCCGGGTTTTTGCTTGGCCGGATGCGCAGGCAGCCTTCCAACCTCAGCCGCCATATTTCGCCCAGATGGCCTTTGCGCCGATTTTGGAAATGAGGGCTGCATGAGCGGCAAGATCGGCTTCGGTCAAGCGGACCTGCAGGCGCCGCTCCCGCTGGATCACGAGGATCGGCGCATCATCGGCATCGGCCGCCACGCCGCCGACCTGGCTCGTCACGAGGCCAAGCGCCGCCTGCCGGCCGCCGATCATCTCGATGTAGACTTCGGCAAGCAGCTCGGAATCGAGGAGCGCGCCGTGCCTCGTGCGGTGGGAATTGTCGATGCCGTAGCGTCGGCAAAGCGCATCGAGCGAATTGGGGCCCATCGGGTGTTTGCGGCGGGCTAGCGCCAGCGTGTCGGTCACCCGGTCGCCGGCAACCGGGGGCAATCCGAGCCGTTCGAACTCGGCATTGACGAAGCCCATGTCGAAGGTGGCATTGTGCGCGACCCAGCGGGCATCGCCAAAGAATTCGAGGATCTCCTCGGCGACATCGGCAAAGGATGGCTTGTCCTTCAGGAACTCGTCGGTGATGCCATGCACCGCCAGCGCGTCGGGATGGACCTTTCGGTCTCCGGGATTGATATAGATATGGATGCTCCGCCCCGTCGGAAACTGATTTTCAAGCTCGACGCCGCCAATCTCGATCACCCGGTCCTCGCGGTTGTCGAGACCGGTCGTTTCCGTATCGAAGATGATTTCACGCATGCGGACTTCCCCGAGGCACTGGATAACGCGAATCGCTCGCGAACCGGTCTTCGTTTCTAATGTGCTTCGCTTCTCATTTGAAGCGGGAAGGCCAAGGCTGAGAGGCAATTCACCGCAGCGCCGCGTGTCCTGTAGCTTTCAACCTACACATCGTGCTTTCGGGGGATCGGGTCCGATTTTGGCCGATGCGCTGGCGAGCTTCATCCATCCGCCCGCAACTGGTCGACGACCGAGCGAACCTGCTTCCGGGTCATCTCGAAGCTATCGCTCGTGTCGATGACGTAGTCGGCACGGGCGCGCTTTTCGCTGTCGGGAACCTGGCGAGCGAGAATCATCGCAAACTTTTCTGCCGTCATCCCCGGTCGCTTCATGACACGCTCGCGCTGCGTCTCGAGGTCGCAGCTGACGACGACGACCCGATCGACGCGCGTTTCCGCCTTGGTCTCGTAAAGCAGCGGGATGTCGAGAATCACGAAGGGGGTACCGGCCGCCCGATGCCGCGCGATGAACTCCTGCTCGCGCGCGCGCACGAGCGGGTGCACGATCCGCTCCAGCTCGCTGAGCCGGTCGGGCCGGGCGACCAGTTGTCTCGAGAGTTCGGCCCGATCGATGACGCCGTCCCTGGCAACGCCCGGGAAGGCCGCTTCGACCGGCGCCACCGCTTCTCCGCGGTAGAGGTCGTGCACGACCTCGTCCGCATCGTTCACCGGCACGCCGAGCTCGCGAAACATCTGGGCCGTGGTCGATTTTCCCATCCCGATGGAGCCCGTGAGGCCGACAATGATCATGCGTGAGCGTCCATATCGTCTATGATGATCCGTCGGAGCCTCTCATCCACAGCGGGCCGCCGTCCGAACCACTTTTCGAAACCGGGCACCGCCTGGTGCAACAGCATGCCAAGTCCGTCGACGATACGGAAGCCCTGTGCTTCCGCCTGCCTCAGGAGCGGCGTCTTCAGCGGCACATAGACAATGTCGGTGATGACGGCATCCGTGGCCATCGGCGAGAAGTCGATTTCCGGCGCCGGCTCGCCATCCATGCCGAGTGAAGTCGTATTCACGAACAATCCGGCACCAGCCATGACTTCGGAAAGCGCCGCCATCGGCTGCGCACGGACGGCGGCGCCGAAGCGGTGGGCAAGCTCTCGCGCCCGGGCCTCGGTGCGGTTCACGACGTGGATCGTTGCAACGCCGCGGTCGCGCACCGCCTGGATGACGGCCCGGCTGGCGCCACCGGCGCCCAGAATGACGGCGCTGGCGATCCGGTCCCAGCCGCCCGCGCGCTCGTCGAGATTGGCGACGAAACCGAGGCCATCAGTATTGGTGGCGCAGATCGCCCCATCCTCCAGCCAGAGCGTATTGGCTGCACCGAGCTCGGCGGCACGTTCGTCCGGGCGGTCGGCAAGCCGAAACGCCGCCTCCTTGTGCGGGATGGTGACATTGCCGCCGCAGAAGCCGGCGGTTCCGTCCTTCAAGGCCTTCATGAAGCGAGGGAAATCGTTCGGCGTCACTTCGTGCGCCACATAGCTCCCCGGAATTCCAAACGTCTTCAGCCAATAGCCGTGGATCAGCGGCGAGCGCGAATGCTTGACGGGGTAGCCGGTGACGAAGGCATGGTTAACAAATGTTTCACGTGAATCACGCATCGATCGAACCCAGTTCACGAAGTTTGGAAAGAAGCGGCAGCATCGGCAGGCCGAGTATCGTGAAATAGTCGCCCTCGATCTTTTCGAAGAGCTGGATGCCCTCGCCCTCGAGCTGATAGGCACCGACGCTCGCCAGGGCCTTCGCGCCGACGCGATTCAGGTGCCGCCCGACAAAATCCCGGCTCAAGGGCCGGACGGTCATATGGGCGGTCGAGACGTGGCGCCAGAGCACCTCGCCGGCGTGGACGAGGACGATCGCGCTGTTCAGGCTATGCGTCTTGCCGGACAGGGACAGCAGATGGTCGGCTGCTTCGGCCATGTCCCTAGGCTTATGATAGACCCGCGGCCCTAGCGACATCGTCTGGTCGCTGCCGATCACGATCGCTCCCGGGAAGTGGCGAGCCACATCCCGCGCCTTCGCCTCCGCCAGCGCCAGCGCCACATCGGCGGGCGAAGCACCCGATTGCTCGAGCGGCCGCTCCAGGGCCCGCTCGTCGACCTCGGCGGCACGGGCATCGAATGTCAGCCCGGCATTTTCGAGAAGGGCCCGACGAAATGGACTGGCCGATGCCAGCACGAGCGAAGATGTCATTCTTCCAGTCCCGCATAGGTTCACGGCGATCGAGCGGATCGGACCATCGTGACGGCTTACGCTTACGCTTTGACGGGCGGCTCACCTGCGTGCTACCCGTCCCGCCTTTCGTTTCGCTTATCTGAGCCGCGGACGAAGGGCAACGATTGCGGCAGCGGTTTCTTCGATCGAGCGGCGGGTGACGTCGATCACTGGCCAATTGTTGCGAGCGCAAAGCATGCGCGCATACTTCAGCTCTTCGGCGATCGCCGCCCTGTCCGTATAATCCTCGCCATGAAAACCGTGCGTCGTGCCGAGCAGGCGGTGCTGCCGGACCTGCGACAGCCGGTCGGCGCTGGCAATGAGCCCGACGATCAGCGGGTTCGTCGCCTGCAGCAGGGAGTCGGGCAGGGGCACACCCGGGACGATCGGAATATTGGCCGTCTTGATGCCGCGATTGGCGAGATAGATACTCGTCGGGGTTTTCGACGTACGGCTGACGCCGACAAGCACGACATCGGCCGCGTTGAAATCGGCGGGCATCTGGCCGTCATCATGGTCCATCGTGAAATTCAGCGCTTCGATGCGGGCGAAGTATTCGGCGTCCATCACGTGTTGCGCACCCGAGCGGCGGCGCGACGGCGAGCCGAGATAGGACTGGAACAATTCGATGATCGGGTCCAGCACGGAGACGCAGGGGACGCCCATCTCGCGGCAGCGGTGGTCGATGATGCCGGCGAGTTCCCGGTCGACAATGGTATAGAGCACGATCCCCGGCGCGCCGTCGATCGCATCCAGAACCTGCATCAGCTGCTTCTTGTTGCGGATCAGCGGGTAGACATGTTCGAGCGCATGCGACGTCTGAAACTGCGCCGCAGCCGCACGGCCGGCGGCGATCAGCGTCTCGCCGGTCGAATCGGAGACAAGGTGAAGGTGGAAATAGTTTTTTCGATTCTCCACGCAATTCTCCGGGGGCTGTTGATAGGTCGGGACGAAGGACAGCTAAAATCGCGAGCGGCGATCAGGCAAGTGGAAAAGCGCCCGGTTGTTCACATCTCATGCTCGGGCGGATGGCTTCGATATACCGCTGTGGACAAGACTCATTCCGAAGACAAATTGTCACGCGGATCGACTCCTTATCCACAGGAAGCGCCATTCCGAGGTGCCTCCCAAGGAACTGATCGAACTCAGCTTTTTGGCCTTTCCGTATTTCACGGTTCGATCTGGCGATCTTCCTCCCGCGCAAGGCGCCTCTGCCTCGCCCAGTTGGACGAAGTGAGGATTGATTTTAATCCTTGATAGTCACCGACTCTAAGAAATAGAAACCTATTCAATTAGATTTGTTTTTAGATTGGGGAATGAGGGCGTGGCCGAAAAACATCGAAAAGTGATGGAGGTGTTGAACGGGAAATGCGTCACCCCGCCTCCCCTCTGGCTGATGCGCCAGGCCGGTCGATATCTTCCCGAGTATCGTCAGACGCGGGTGAAAGCCGGGAGCTTTCTCGATCTCTGCTATTCGCCCGATCTCGCCGTCGAAGTGACGCTGCAGCCGATCCGGCGCTACGGCTTTGATGCGGCGATCCTCTTCTCCGACATTCTCGTCATCCCCGATGCGCTTCATCGAAACGTCCGCTTCGAGGAAGGGCATGGGCCGCGCATGGAGCCGATCGATGCCGACGGGATTGCCCGGCTCACCACCGATGGTGTCTCCAGCCATCTCGCGCCGGTTATCGAGACGGTGTCGCGACTACGACGCGAATTGCCGGCAGAGACGACGCTCCTCGGCTTCTGCGGCGCTCCCTGGACGGTCGCGACCTACATGATTGCCGGGCATGGGACGCCCGACCAGGCGCCCGCCCGGCTCTTCGCCTATCGCCATCCCGAGGCTTTCGAACGGCTGCTGGCCTTGCTGGCCGATGTGTCGGCCGACTATCTCGTGGCGCAGATCGATGCCGGTGCGGATGCCGTGCAGATCTTCGACTCCTGGGCCGGCGTGCTCGGTGAAGAGGAATTTGCGCGGTTTGCCGTCGAGCCCGTCCGGCGGATGATCGCATCCGTTCGCGCCCGGCGGCCGTCTGCCAAGGTGATCGCCTTTGCCAAGGGTGCCGGGCTGCAGCTGAGGAACTACCGGCAAGCGACGGGAGCCGATGCCATCGGCCTCGACTGGACGGTACCCCTCTCCTTTGCGGCGGAGCTGCAGAAGGAGGGGCCGGTTCAGGGCAATCTGGACCCGATGCGCGTGGTCGCCGGCGGAGCGGCAATGGAGAGCGGTATCGACCGGATCCTCGACGTGCTCGGCAACGGACCGCTGATCTTCAATCTCGGCCACGGCATCACCCCCGATGCGAAGCCGGACCATGTCTCGGCCCTCGTGGCCCGCGTGCGCGGGAAGCGATGATGGGCGAAAGGCAGACCGACAGCGCTCCAGGCAATCGGGCGCGGCTTCGGGCAATGATCGCCCTTGCAGCCTTTGCGGCCCTGTTGGGCGTACTCTTTGCCTCAAGGCCCGATAATCTCTATTTGTGGATCAAGGCGGTCCATATCATCGCGGTGATATCCTGGATGGCAGCCCTTCTCTACATGCCGCGGCTCTTCATCTATCACACGGACGCACCACTCGGATCTCCGCAATCCGAGACCTTCAAGGTCATGGAACTGCGGCTTTTGAGGGTCATCATGAATCCGGCGATGATGATCTCCTGGGGGCTCGGCCTCTATCTTGCCTGGGACATATACGGGTTTCGCGGTGGCTGGCTTCACGCGAAGTTGTTTTTCGTGCTGCTCCTGACCGTCGTACACGTCCATTTCAGCCGGGCGGTCGCGGCCTTCGGGCGAGACGAGAATCGCCGGAATGCACGCTACTGGAGGCTGATGAACGAGGCCCCGACGCTGCTGATGATCCTCATCGTCATCATGGTCGTCGTGAAACCGTTTTGAACTCAATCGATTCGCAGTTGCGATAGTTGTCGCTAATTTGCGACGACCCCTTGCGGCGTTTCACGTGAATCGCTATTTTCGGCCATCTCCTGCATGGCCCGTGACCAAGTTTAGAGCCTGCCTCTCCCCCCTCGCAGCTCCCTTACGAAGATCACGCCGACCTCCATTCCCCTACCAAACATGGACTCTTCATGGCTGAAATGAAGCTACAAGAACTCAAGAACAAAACGCCGACCGATCTCCTTGCCTTTGCCGAAGAACTCGAGGTTGAAAATGCCAGCACCATGCGCAAGCAGGAGCTGATGTTTGCGATCCTCAAGGCGCTGGCGACGCAGGACATCGAGATCATCGGAGAAGGCGTCGTGGAAGTCCTTCAGGACGGCTTCGGCTTCCTGCGGTCTGCGAACGCAAATTATTTGCCGGGTCCGGACGACATCTACATCTCGCCCTCGCAGATCCGCCGCTTTTCGCTGAAGACCGGCGATACGGTGGAAGGGCCCATCCGCGGTCCGAAGGAAGGTGAGCGCTACTTCGCGCTTCTCAAGGTCAACACGATCAATTTCGACGATCCGGAGAAGATCCGCCACAAGGTTCACTTCGACAACCTGACGCCGCTTTACCCGAACGAGCGGTTCAAGATGGAACTCGAAGTCCCGACCTCGAAGGATCTTTCGGCTCGCGTCATCGATCTGGTGGCGCCGCTCGGCAAGGGACAGCGCGGGCTGATCGTGGCGCCGCCGCGCACCGGTAAGACGGTGCTCTTGCAGAACATCGCTCATTCGATCACCGCCAATCATCCGGAATGCTATCTGATCGTGTTGCTGATCGACGAGCGACCGGAGGAAGTTACGGACATGCAGCGCTCGGTCAAGGGCGAGGTGGTGTCTTCGACTTTCGATGAGCCGGCAACGCGCCACGTGCAGGTCGCGGAAATGGTCATCGAGAAGGCCAAACGCCTTGTCGAGCATGGTCGAGACGTCGTCATCCTTCTCGACTCAATTACCCGCCTCGGCCGGGCGTACAACACGGTCGTGCCCTCTTCGGGAAAGGTTCTGACCGGCGGTGTCGACGCCAATGCATTGCAGCGCCCGAAGCGATTCTTCGGCGCCGCTCGCAATATTGAGGAGGGCGGTTCTCTCACCATCATCGCCACCGCGCTGATCGATACCGGCAGCCGCATGGACGAAGTCATCTTCGAAGAGTTCAAGGGTACCGGTAACTCCGAAATCGTGCTCGACCGAAAGGTCGCCGACAAGCGCATCTTCCCGGCAATGGATATTCTCAAGTCGGGAACCCGCAAGGAAGACCTGCTGGTGCCGCGACACGAACTGCAGAAGATCTTCGTGCTGCGCCGGATCCTTGCTCCCATGGGCACGACGGATGCGATCGAGTTCCTCATCGACAAGCTCAAGCAGACGAAGAACAATGGGGATTTCTTCGACTCGATGAATGCCTAATCGACAGGCATTTTGAGATACTTGGTCGGGGTCTCGCGACCCCGGCCGTGACTGTTGCGGGCCGATGACTGTTTAGCCAAGTGGTTCCGTAGCCTCGCGTTGCCGCTACGGCGCCGCGTGTCTTTTCAGACGCGCAGATTGCAACGCTTCGAGCTCTGCGGATCGAACTCTCCGAAAATCGGGTACGATTTTCGGGCCGATGCGTCAGGCCGGTGTCGATGATTCACGTGAAACGCGTTGCCCTGAGACATGCAGAGGCGCTCTCCATGCCGCTTGATTTCTAACAGAGACATGTGCATAAGGCTCGCGCCGTCTAAGTATACGGATGCAAGGGGCGCTCGGCGCCCCTCAATGGTCGCAGCAGGCGACCCACACTCAGAATCTCGCGCGGACCTGCCGTCGCGCGCGGCGCGCCCAACAGATCGATGCAGTTTACCGACACGATATATGCGCTTTCCAGCGGCGCCCTGCCCGCCGGCGTTGCGGTCATCCGCGTCAGCGGTCCTGGAGCGGCCGATGCGCTGGTGCGGCTTTGCGGGGCACTGCCTAAAGCCCGCACCGCCACACTCAGAACGATTCGGACTCGAAACGGTGAAGCATTGGACAGCGGTCTTGTGCTTTATTTTCCGGGCCCGTCGTCTTTCACCGGGGAGGATTGTTGCGAGTTGCAGGTTCATGGCGGGCGCGCGGTGGTGCACGCGATTCTTGATGAGCTGTCGCAGATCGACGGGTTTCGACATGCGGAAGCCGGGGAGTTTTCCCGGCGCGCCTTTCAGCACGGCAGAATGGACCTCGTCGAGGTCGAAGGCCTCGCCGATCTGATTGCTGCCGAGACCGAGATGCAGCGCCGACTGGCGCTCGAACAGGCGGGCGGCGGCAACTCGGCTCTTTACCACGCATGGGCACGGCGCCTGACCCATGCCAGGGCGTTGATCGAGGCCGAACTCGACTTCGCCGATGAGGACGACATTCCCGGTTCGGTCAGCGCGTCAATCTGGACCGACATCGCGGCCCTATGGAACGAGATTGACGCGCATGTCGATGAGGCAAGTCTTGCCGAGATTATCCGCGATGGCTTGAAGATCGTTATTGCTGGAGAACCGAATGCCGGCAAATCGAGCCTGCTCAATGCACTCGCAAAAAGAGACATTGCGATCGTTACCGAGATTGCCGGAACGACCCGCGACGTGCTCTCTGTTGACCTTTCTTTAGCCGGATTCTCAGTCAAGCTGTACGATACGGCAGGACTGCGGGAGACGGCGGAAGTGGTCGAGCGCGAAGGGATCCGCCGGGCACGCGAGATTATCGGCCATGCCGATTTGATCCTCTTGTTGTCGGAAAAGCCCGGCGTCTTTCATCTGGATGAGCCGGTCGCTGGCAATGTGCCGGTCATCCGGGTGGCCACGAAAACCGACCGGCCGGATACGGCCTGGGCGCCGGCGGACGCCGATGTTTTCCTGTCAACCAAGACGGGTGCAGGCGTTCCGGATCTGTTGCAGAAGTTGACGGCCCATCTGCCGGATTTAGCCGGGCGGACGTCCTTTGCCATGCCGTCGCGGAAACGACACGTTGATTGCTTGCGGCAAGCCAGTGCTGCGCTGGAGCGCAGCTTGGCCACGGAAGGACTCGATCTCCAGGCGGAGCAGTTGCGGCTGGCGAGCGACGCGCTCGGCCGGATCACCGGCCGGGTGGATGTCGAGAATCTGCTCGATGTGATATTTTCCGAATTCTGCATCGGGAAATGACGATTGCGCCGGCCAAGGCCGGTGATATGCGCGTCCGGTACAACGAGAACGAGTCAGGCAACACGTTTCACGTGAAACGTCCTTGACAGAGAGTGGCAAATTGAGAATCAACAGCAGAGCCGCGGCGCGCTCTTGAACGGACCCGATTTTGCGCATCGGAGCGAATGTCGTAAACGAGTTTCGCTCGACGCGCAGATCCAGAAGAGTTACAGCGACCTTGCGCAGCCAATACGCGGCATGGTGCTGTAGGCAGGAGCATGTGTATGGCAAGCTTTGATGTCATTGTGGTCGGTGGCGGCCATGCGGGCTGTGAGGCCGCTGCGGCGTCGGCGCGGCTTGGCGCCCGTACCGCTCTCATCACTCATAAGAAAGAAACGATCGGCGTCATGTCCTGCAACCCGGCGATCGGCGGTCTGGGCAAGGGACATTTGGTGCGCGAGATCGACGCCTTGGACGGGCTGATGGGGCGCGTTGCCGACGCGGCTGGCATCCAGTTCCGTCTGCTTAACCGTCGCAAGGGTCCGGCCGTACGCGGCCCGCGAACCCAGGCGGATCGAAAGCTCTATCGTGAAGCGATGCAGCGCCAGATCGATGCCGTTGAAAATCTTTCGGTGATCGAAGGCGATGCGTACGACCTCCTCACCGAGAACGGGATGGTCCGCGGCGTGGTCACCAAAGACGGGCGAAGCTTTCATGCGAAGGCCGTGGTGCTGACCACCGGAACCTTCCTGAAGGGCCTGATCCACATCGGCGATCGCAAGATCCCGGCTGGCCGGGTCGGAGAGGAGCCGTCCCTCGGTCTCTCCGCCACCCTGGCGAGCTTCGGTCTGGTGCTTGGCCGGTTGAAGACCGGGACGCCGGCGCGCCTCAATGGGCGGACGATCGATTGGGATCGCGTCGGCCGTCAGGGCCCGGACGAGGACCCGGTTCCCTTCTCCTTCATGACCGATGGCATCACCAACCGGCAGATCGAGTGCGGCGTCACCCGCACGACGGAAGCGACGCACAAGATTATTGCGGAGAATATTCACCGATCGGCGATATATTCCGGCCAAATCGAAAGCGTCGGCCCCCGCTATTGTCCGTCGATCGAGGACAAGATCGTCCGCTTCGGCGAACGGGATGGCCACCAGATCTTCCTGGAGCCGGAGGGATTGGACGACGATACCGTCTACCCGAACGGGATCTCTACCTCCCTCCCGGAGGAGGTGCAGTCGTCTTTCATTCGCACCATTCCCGGTCTGGAAGAGGTGGAGATTCTCCAGCCGGGCTATGCAATCGAGTATGACCACGTCGATCCGCGAGAGCTTCAACTCACATTGGCGGTTCGGAAGATTCCTGGCCTGTACTTGGCGGGGCAGATCAACGGCACGACGGGTTATGAGGAGGCCGGCGCCCAGGGCCTGGTCGCGGGACTGAATGCGGCGCTGGCGGCCGCAGAGCGCGAGGCCTTCGTCTTCAGCCGAACGGATTCCTATATCGGGGTGATGATCGACGATCTGACCTCGCGCGGTATTTCGGAGCCCTACCGGATGTTTACCTCCCGGGCGGAATATAGATTGTCGCTGCGGGCGGACAATGCCGATATGCGCCTGACACCGGTGGGCGTCGCACTGGGCTGCGTCGGTCCACCGCGCCGCACCCGTTTTGACTCCTGGCGAAGCGCCTATGACGCCGGCCGGGTGCTGCTGCAGTCGCTGTCGATCACGCCCTCGGAAGGCAGGCGGCACGGCCTGAAACTCAATCAGGACGGTCAGCGCCGTTCGGCCTTTGACATTCTCTCCTACCCGGATCAAACAATCGCCGGTCTGAAATCGCTCTGGCCCGAACTCGCAAGCATCGATGGCAGAGTTGTGGAAGCGCTGGAGATCGATGCGGGCTATGCGGTATACCTGGATCGCCAGGCGGCGGACATCGCCGGAGTCCGCCGGGAGGAGAGCGCCACAATTCCGAATGACTTCGATTACAGCGAACTGCCCGGTCTGTCCAACGAACTGAAGCAGAAGCTCACGCAGCATCGACCGCGCAACCTGGCACAGGCGATGAAGGTTGATGGGATGACGCCGGCGGCGGTGTCGCTGATCCTTTCCTGGCTCCGGCGCCAAGAGAGCGGCACGAAGCGTGTGGCGGGGCGGGGCCTACAATGAAAACGAGTCCCGGCGACAGCCTGAACGGTCCGCGTGTTTCACGTGAAACGTGGGCAAAGTTGGAGCACTTTTGCCGTCTTTTCCAGAAATGGGCCAAGTCGATCAACCTCGTCGCGCCTTCGACTCTCGATGACCTCTGGCAGCGCCATCTGTTGGACAGCTTGCAGATCTTTCACCTTTCCCCATCCCCCAAGACCTGGGTGGATCTTGGCAGCGGTGGCGGCTTCCCGGGTGTCATTACCGCGATCTGCCTCTCCGAACTGTCGGATGGTTGGGTGCATCTGGTCGAGAGCAACAACAAGAAGGCCGCGTTTCTGCGTGTGGCTCTGCAGGAGACCGGGGCGCGCGGGTCGGTGCACCCGATTCGCATTGAGTCGGCCCCGCAGATGATTCCCCGCTGCGACGCCATTTCCGCCCGGGCCCTGGCGGACCTCACTCAACTCCTTGACTATTCCGCGCCCTGGATGTTGCAGGAGAACTCGAAAACCGTCGCTTTCCTTCACAAAGGACGGGATTATCAGCGGGAAGTCGACAAAGCCGTTAGCCGCTTTCAATTCGATCTGTTAAAACATGCGGGTATTGTCGAGCCGGATTCGGTTGTGCTCGAGATTTCAAATCTCTCACGTCGGATGAAGTGATAGGCGAGCGGAAAACATGTTTGGCCCTAAGAATCGGATTATCACCATTGCCAATCAGAAGGGCGGCGTCGGGAAGACGACGACGGCCATCAATCTTGCAACCGCTCTTGCGGCCATCGGCGAAAAGGTGCTGATCGTCGATCTCGACCCGCAAGGCAATGCCAGCACCGGCCTAGGCATCCAGCGCCGCGATCGGAACCTATCCTCCTATGAGTTGATCATGGGCACGCACTCGACTGGCGAGATCGCTCGGGACACCGCGGTTCCGAACCTTGCGATCGTCCCCTCGACAATGGATCTGCTCGGAATCGAATTGGAGATTGCGCAACATTCGGATAGGGTCTTTCGTCTTCGCAACGCACTGGCCTCCGCGGATGCGCATGCCTATTCCTACATTCTCGTGGATTGCCCGCCATCCTTCAATCTCCTGACGATGAACGCGATGACGGCGGCGCATTCTGTGCTCGTGCCACTGCAATGCGAGTTCTTCGCACTTGAGGGGCTGAGCCAGCTTCTCGAGACGGTCGACCAGGTGCGGCGCACGGTCAATCCCGGCCTGGACATACAGGGCATCGTCCTCACCATGTTCGATTCGCGCAACAATCTGGCGCAACAGGTGGTCAGTGACGTTCGTACCCATCTGGGCGACAAGGTCTATCACACCTTGATCCCCCGAAACGTACGGGTTTCCGAAGCGCCTTCCTACGGTAAACCGGCCATCCTCTATGACCTGAAGTGCGCCGGAAGCCAGGCCTATCTGCAGCTGGCCTCGGAAGTAATTCAGCGCGAGCGGCAGCGTCCGGCTGCCTGATCGTTTCGGTATCGAAATCTAATTGGGTGACGTATGAACGACGACAGCTCTAAAAGGCGGCTTGGCCGCGGTCTGGCCGCCTTGATCGGCGAAATGGATCAGCCCTTGCAGAGCAGCGCCGCACCGGCTAGCCCCGTCAGTGCCGATCGTCGCGTGCCGATCGAGTTCGTCTCGCGCAATCCCCGCAACCCGCGCCGTCAGTTCGACGAAGCCGAATTGCAGGATCTGGCGAGTTCGGTGCGCCAACACGGCATCGTCCAGCCGGTCGTGGTTCGTACCCTCGGCGAGGATCGCTACGAGATCATCGCCGGCGAACGGCGCTGGCGCGCCGCCCAACTGGCTGGCTTCACTGAAATCCCCGTGATCGTGCGTGATGTCGACGACCGTACGGCGCTGGAAATCGCCATCGTCGAAAACGTCCAGCGCTCCGACCTCAATCCGCTCGAAGAGGCGCTCGGATACGAGCAGCTAATCGCGGAACATGGCTACACGCAAAACGATCTCGGCGACATTATCGGCAAGAGCCGCAGTCACGTGGCCAATAGCCTGCGGCTGCTGAAGCTGCCGGAGCCGGTGCGGGACATGCTCGCCGATGGCAGCCTGTCGGCGGGTCACGCCCGCGCACTGATCCCCACCTCCGATCCGTTGGGGCTGGCACGCGCCGTCGTCGGCAAGGGATTGTCCGTGCGTGAAGCGGAGCGCCTTGCCCAGAACGACATCAAGGCGCAGAACGATCCCAGTTTCGCCAAGGGCCGGCGCCGGGAGGAAAAGGACGCCGACACGTTGGCGCTGGAGCGTACGCTTTCGGACAGTCTCGGCCTCGAAGTCACCGTCAATCACAAGGCATCCGGCGGCCATCTCCGGATCGCCTATAAGACGCTCGACCAGCTCGAAGAAATCTGCCGCCTGCTCGAACGGCGCTGACAAGGGCAGGAGTCGAACGAGACACCCGTTCCCCCTCGCCTTACGCGCTTGGAAGGGCTGGACTGACAGCGATGGCGGAGGAACGCATTGTCTGTCGACCGCCTTGCGCTTCCTTGAAGCGAAGCCGCGGAGCAAAACGCAGCCGTTGCCGTCATCAGCGCTTTGCCGACTGAATCGCAATTGCCAGCAGGTTTTGCAGCACGAGGCTCTCTTCGAGACTTTGGCGGCTGCGGCTCTGGTAGATTGTTGCCTGAAGTCGGTTCAATTCGCGTCGGATAGCCGGAGCGGTCCAGTGCCGGAGCGCCGCCTCGACGATCGGCTTGCGCCGGAAATGCAGACCGCGGCCGAGGCTGGCAATCACCTGGCTCGCCGACTGGCGGTTTGCGTCCATTTCGGCCCGCATGACGTCCAACTGCTGAAACTGTCTGAGGCAGCCCTGGAGCACGAGGAAGGCCGGCGTCTTCGATGTCGTGATCTTCTTCATCGCATGCATCAGAGCATCGACGTCGCCCTGCAGCACCGCGTCGACGGCATCGTCGACAGAGATGGCGCTGGCGTCGCCGACGATGGCCAGCACGTCCTCTTCATTGATGATGTCCCTGCCGAGGCAATAGAGTGCGAGCTTTCTCACCTCGTTGCGCGAGGCGATGCGATCGCCGCCAAGAGCCTCGAGGAGGCGCTCGCGGGCGGCCGGGCTGATACGCAAGCCGGCTTCCGATAGCTCCTTGTCGACAAGTGCATGCAGGGCGCGGGCATCGTCACTGTAGCAGGCGATGGAGGCGACGGCGCGGGATGGCTCCGCCGCTTTCCTGAGTGCGGCGCCCTTCTTGAGGTCACCAGCCTCGATGATCAGATAGCTGTTTGGCGGCGGCTCGGCGGCAAGAACCTGCAAGGCTTCGCTGAGGCCCTTTTCCGCCGCAGCGCCCCGTACCCAGACCACCTTCTCGCCCCCGAAGAGGCCGATGGCGTTGACCTCGTCGAGAAGGCGGCCGGCCCCCTGCTGCAACTCCACTGCATCAAGCTTGACGACGGCGAATGGGTCGTCGAGGGGAATGCCGAAGGAACCGGCAAGTTGGGCCGCCCTTTCGGAAACGAGGCCGCGATCGGGACCATAGACGAGGAAAAGCCGATAATGCGCCGCAGATTTCTGCAGGAAACTATCGAATTCGTGCGTCTTGACCTCGCTCATCCAACTACCGGATCAGCGCCCGAGGGCGGCAGCGATGTCGGCGCTGATGAGTTCCGCCAGTTCCCTGGCAGCGCGGTTCTCGCCGTCGCGCACCGCGCGGATCTTGGCGAATTCCTGATCGGGGAAGTCGACCAGCGCGACGGCCGATCGGTTGCCTGATTTCACGGTCTCGCCCGTCGCGGTCCTGGTCAGGTTGTAATCCGCCTTGACGACGATGCGTCCGGCACCTGCCCGGTCGCGGGCCTGGTCGTAGAGTACGCCCATCGTCCGGTGCGAAACGTTGAGGGCGAGGTGATATTGCGGGTTGACCGGCTCGCCCTTGCCGCCGGAGGTCAGAAAGATCAGGGCGTTGCGCACCTCCTGCTCGACCCGGTCGCCGGCTTCGGAAATCTCGATCGACTGAAGCGAGGTCGCCGTCGCACCCGCCGGACCGTCCGAATAGAGCGGGCGCACCTGGCAGCCGGCGAGCGCCGTCATCAGCAGCGCTCCGGTCAGCAAACCAAAGGACCGAAAACGGTAGCCAGATTCATCAGACAACGACATTGACGATCCTTTGCGGCACGACGATGATCTTTTTCGGACTGCCGCCGTTCAACGCCGACTTGACGGCGTCGAGGGCGAGTACGGCGCTTTCGATCGCACTCTGATCTGCGTCGCGCGCGATTGTCAAATCGGCCCGCTTCTTGCCGTTGATCTGCACAGGCAGGGTGATTTCGTTCTCGACGACCAAGGCCGGATCGAAGCTTGGCCAGGATTTCTCGGCAATCAGCCCCTCGCCGCCGATCTCCCGCCAGCATTCTTCCGCAAGATGCGGCATCATCGGTGCGATCAGGTCGACCAGGATCGCGGTGGCGTCTTTGGCCGCTGCAATCACCGCGGTCTCGGCCTTGCCGCCGGCGACTTGGGTCAGCGGGGCGGCGAGCACGTTCACGAGCTCGTAGATCCGTGCGACGGCCTTGTTGAAGGCGAGCTTGTCGTAGTCCGCCTCGACGGCCTTGAGCGTGCGGTGTGCGGCCTGCGAGATGGCGAGCCCCTCACCTTCCTTCGCCGGCGAAGCATCGACGCCGCGCAGCTTGTCCCCTGCCTCGCTCACCAGCCTCCAGACGCGCTGGACAAAACGGTGGGCGCCTTCGACGCCCGCCTCTGACCAGATGACGTCACGGTCCGGCGGCGAATCGGACAGCACGAAGAAGCGCGCCGTATCGGCACCATAGGATCCGATGATATCGTCCGGGTCGACGACGTTCTTCTTTGACTTCGACATCTTCTCGATCGAGCCGATGGCGATCTCCTCGCCGGTCTCGATCAGCACCGCACGCCGCCGCCCGTCGATCTCTTCGATGCGGATCTCGGCCGGGGTGATCCATTCGCGTTGCGCGCCCTCGCCGCGGCTATAGGTCTCGTGCACCACCATGCCCTGCGTGAACAGGCCCTTGAAGGGTTCGTCCAGCGCCACATGGCCGGTTGCCTTCATCGCGCGGGTGAAGAAGCGTGAATAGAGCAGGTGCAGGATCGCATGCTCGATACCGCCGATATATTGGTCGACCGGCAGCCAATGATTGGCGGCCTTGGGATCGGTCGGCTTGTCCTCCCAGGGGGCGGTGAAACGGGCGAAATACCAGGAGGAGTCGACGAAGGTGTCCATCGTGTCGGTTTCCCGGCGCGCGTCCTTGCCGCATTGCGGGCAGGCGACGTGGCGCCAGGTCGGATGGCGGTCCAGCGGGTTGCCGGGCTTGTCGAAAGTGACGTCCGGCGGCAGCGTAACCGGCAGGTCCGCCTTCGGCACCGGCACGACGCCGCAATCCTCGCAGTGGATGACCGGGATCGGGCAACCCCAATAGCGCTGGCGGGAGATGCCCCAGTCGCGCAGGCGGAAATTGACCTTGCGCTCGGCCCGCGGTTCACCTTTGAGCATCTCCTTCTCGAGCCTCGAGGCAATCGCGTCGAAAGCCGCGTCCGTCGAGAGCCCGTCGAGAAAGCGGGAATTGATCATTACGCCGTCGCCGACATAGGCTTCGTCGCCGATCGTGAAGGTCGCGGCATCGGCATCCCCCGGCATCACCACAGGCACGACCGGCAGCCCGTATTTGCGGGCGAAGTCGAGGTCGCGCTGGTCGCCTGAGGGGCAGCCGAATATCGCGCCCGTGCCGTAGTCCATCAGAACGAAATTGGCGACATAGACCGGCAACTCCCAGTTCGGATCCAGCGGATGCTTGGCGCGGATGCCGGTGTCGATGCCTTTCTTCTCGGCCGTCTCGAGGGCGGCAAGCGAGGTCCCGGCGCGGCGGCACTCCTCGCAGAAGGCGTCGATGTCGGCATTCTTGGCCGCCGCTTCCCTGGCGAGCGGATGGTCGGCGGAGATGGCGAGGAATGAGGCGCCGAAAAGCGTGTCGGGGCGCGTCGTATAGACAGTCAGCTCCGTCGTGTCGCCGGGAACGGTCGCGGGGTCGAGCTCCCATCTGAGCGACAGGCCCTCGGAGCGGCCGATCCAGTTTTTCTGCATCAGGCGCACCTTCTCCGGCCACTGGTCGAGCGTGTCAAGCGCGTCGAGCAGTTCCTGGCTGAAGTCGGTGATGCGGAAGAACCATTGCGTCAGCTCGCGTTGTTCGACCAGCGCACCCGAGCGCCAGCCGCGGCCGTCGATCACCTGCTCATTGGCGAGCACCGTGTTGTCGACCGGGTCCCAATTGACCTTCGACTGCTTGCGATAGACGAGGCCCTTATCCAGGAAATCAAGGAAAAGGTGCTGCTGGCGTTGGTAATAGGCGGGATCGCAGGTCGCGAATTCGCGGCTCCAGTCGAGCGACAGGCCCATGACCTTCAGCTGCGCCTTCATCGAGGCGATGTTCTGGTAGGTCCAGCCGGCCGGGTGCACGCCGCGCTCCATGGCGGCGTTTTCCGCCGGCATGCCGAAGGCGTCCCAGCCCATGGGATGCAGTACGTTGAATCCGCGGGCGCGCTTGTAGCGGGCGACGACGTCGCCCATGGTGTAGTTGCGCACATGCCCCATGTGGATCCGCCCGGACGGATAGGGGAACATCTCCAGCACGTAGTACTTCTCGCGCGGATCGTCGTTCGCGGTCTCGAAGACCTTGCCTGCTTCCCATTCCTGCTGCCAGCGTGGCTCGGCATCACGCGGATTGTATCGTTCGGTCGCCATGTTTCGTCGATGTTCCGGAAGTCTGTGGGGGCTCAAAGCGCCCTCATGAAAGCTGGCGTGACCTTCATCACGAAACAGCTCTACCGTCAAGTTTCGAAGGGGTTTTCGGGGACGGTTTCCCGGTCGGCGGGCTTGGCAAGCGCGGTAAGTTTCACTAATCCGCTCAGTTGGTAAGCGACACCTCTTTAGCGGAAGGAGCCAGGGATGGAAGTGCAGGAACGGTTGGATGATGTCCTGAGCCGGATTCGCGCGGGCGAAGAGGCGGCGAACCGGCCCGCCCACTCCGTGAGCCTGGTGGCGGTCTCCAAGACCTTCGATGCGGAGGCGATCCGGCCCGTTATCGAAGCCGGACAGCGGGTGTTCGGGGAAAACCGCGTGCAGGAAGCGCAGGGCAAATGGCCCGCGTTGCGTGCGGAAAACCCGGGCATCGAACTGCATCTGATCGGTCCGCTGCAGTCCAACAAGGCCGCTGAGGCCGTTGCGCTCTTCGACGTCATCGAAACGATCGACCGGGAGAAAATCGCGCGTGCCGTCGCCGCCGAAATGGAGCGCCAGGGCCGAAAGCCTCGGCTCTATGTGCAGGTCAACACC
This sequence comes from Sinorhizobium sojae CCBAU 05684, assembly GCF_002288525.1. NCBI lineage: Bacteria > Pseudomonadati > Pseudomonadota > Alphaproteobacteria > Hyphomicrobiales > Rhizobiaceae > Sinorhizobium > Sinorhizobium sojae. Next base: position 3,318,697 of record NZ_CP023067.1, on the reverse strand, counting down.
GGTCTGGAGCCGCAGAAAACGGGGATTGCGCCGGAGGAGACCGTGGCCTTCGTCGATTTCTGCCGCACCGGGCTCGATCTTGAGGTCGAGGGGCTGATGTGCATTCCGCCGGTCGATGAAAATCCCGGTCCGCACTTCGCTCTGCTTGCGAAGATCGCCGGCCGATGCGGGCTCGAAAGGCTCTCCATGGGGATGTCCGGGGATTTCGAAGCGGCGATCGCCTTCGGCGCCACCAGCGTGCGCGTCGGTTCGGCGATCTTCGGCGCGCGCTGAACAATTCCGGTGTGAAGCAGGAGGCGGGCGGAAAAACCGCAGACACTTTCCTCGCCCTGCTCCGGCCATTCCCCTTTCGTCGGGGTTCACCTTTCCTTCCGCAGGCCTATCCTTCGCGGCGAGGAGCCGGATCCCCGGTCCGGAAGGCGAGTGGAGGAGAACGGATATGGCGAGCCGCTATTCCGAAGTGTATGCCGCATGGAAAGCCGACCCCGAGGGCTTCTGGGCCGAGGCGGCGCAAGCGATCGACTGGTTTGAAGAGCCGCGGCTGATCTTCGATCCCGAGCGCGGGACCTATGGCCGCTGGTTTGCCGACGGTCTCACCAATACCTGCTACAATTGCCTCGATCGCCATATTGCGGCCGGCCGCGGCCAGCAGGCGGCCTTCATCTATGACAGTCCCCTCACCGGCCGGACCGAGACGATCACCTATGAGGGGCTGCTTTCCGACGTGAAAGCGATGGCGGCGGTGTACCGCAAACTCGGCGTCGGAAAGGGCGACCGCATCGTCATCTACATGCCGATGATCCCCGAGGCGGCCGTCGCTATGCTTGCCGCGGCGCGTATCGGCGCCGTCCATTCGGTGGTCTTCGGCGGCTTTGCCGCCAATGAACTCGCAGTGCGCATCGATGATTGCGAAGCCAAGCTCGTCATCTCGGCGAGTTGCGGCCTCGAGCCAGGCCGCACCGTCGCCTACAAGCCGCTGCTCGACCAGGCGATTGAGACCGCTCGGCACAAGCCCGCCCACTGCCTGGTCTTCCAGCGCGAGGTGCTTGCCGCGGAAATGGTGCCGGGCCGCGACATCGACTTTGCAGAGGCGCTCGCGGCGGCAAAGCGGGCCGGCGAAGAGGCGCCCTGTGCTCCCCTCGCCGCCACCGATCCGCTCTACGTGCTTTACACGTCGGGAACGACCGGCCAACCGAAAGGCGTCGTGCGCGACACCGGCGGCCATATGGTTGCGCTCAAATGGTCGATGGAGAACTTTTTCGGCGTTCGGCCGGGCGAGGTCTTCTGGGCGGCTTCGGATATCGGCTGGGTGGTCGGTCACTCCTACATCGTCTATGGGCCGCTTCTCAACGGCAGCACCTCGATCCTATTCGAAGGCAAGCCGGTCGGCACGCCCGATCCGGGCACCTATTGGCGTGTCATCGCCCAACATGGCGTCGCCGTGATGTTCACCGCACCGACGGCACTGCGCGCAATCCGCAAGGATGATCCTGCGGCGTCCCATGTGGCGCGCTATGATCTGTCGCGTTTTCGTGCCTTGTATCTGGCCGGCGAGCGGGCCGATCCCGATACGATCCGCTGGGCCGAGCAGGCGCTCGGTGTCCCGGCCATCGACCACTGGTGGCAGACGGAGACCGGCTGGCCCGTCGCGGGGAATGCCGTCGGACTTGGACTCCTGCCGGTGAAATACGGCTCCCCGGCCGTGCCTTTGCCCGGCTATGACGTGCAGATCCTCGACGACGCCGGCCATCCGGTTGCGGCCGGCACGCTCGGCAACGTCGTGATCAAGCTGCCGCTGCCGCCCGGTTGCCTGCCGACGCTCTGGAACGCCGACGGGCGCTTCCGAGCCGCCTATCTCGATGAATTTCCCGGCTATTACAAGACGGCGGATGCAGGCTATGTCGACGAGGACGGCTATGTCTTCATCATGGCTCGCACCGATGACATCATCAATGTCGCCGGCCATCGTCTGTCGACGGGCGCGATGGAAGAGGTCTGCGCCAGTCATCCGGATGTCGCCGAATGCGCGGTCATAGGCATTGCGGACGCGTTGAAGGGGCAGGTGCCGGCAGGCTTCCTGGTGATCAACTCCAATGTTTCCCGAGAACCGGCGGAGATCGAGAAGGAGGTCATTGGCCTCGTGCGCGAGCGCATCGGACCGGTCGCCGTCTTCCGCACAGCCATATGCGTCAAGCGGTTGCCGAAGACACGGTCGGGCAAGATTCTGCGCGCGACGATCCAGAAGATCGCCGATCGCCAACCCTGGAAAATGCCGGCGACGATCGACGATCCGGCAATCCTCGACGAGATCGCGGAAGTGCTTCACGCCAAGGGGATTGGCATTTAGCGCATTTCAGGTGGCCCGCTGGCGCTAGCCACCTTCTCCCTTCTGCAACAAAAAAACCCGGACGCTTCGATCCGGGGTTTTGCATCTCAGCGACGACGAAGCGATCAATACTCGTCGTCTTCCTCGTCCTTGCGGTCGGATTTCAGCGACTTCAGCTTGGCGAAGACGGCATCGGCGTCGATTTCCTTTTCCTCTTCGCGGTCGAAATCGTAGCCGAGCTTCTCCGTTTCCTGTGCGGCTTCGAGCGTAGCACCCGCCTCGGCGGCCGTTGGCAGCGGCCGGCCCTTGGCGGCGCGCTCGACTTCCAGATCGAGGTCGATCTGTGAGCAGAGGCCGAGCGTCACCGGATCCATCGGTGTCAGGTTGGCCGAATTCCAGTGGGTGCGCTCGCGAATTTGCTCAATCGTCGATTTCGTGGTGCCGACGAGCCGCGAAATCTGGGCGTCCTTCAATTCGGGATGATTGCGCACCAGCCACAGGATGGCGTTCGGCCGATCCTGGCGCTTCGACACCGGCGTGTAGCGCGGGCCCTTGCGCTTCGAATCCGGAACGCGGACCTTGGGCTCGGAGAGCTTGAGTTTGTGGTTCGGATTTGCCTCGCCGCGAGCGATCTCATCGCGCGAAAGTTGACCGGTCGCAATTGGATCAAGCCCCTTGATACCCTGTGCCGATTCGCCGTCGGCAATCGCCTTGACTTCGAGCGGGTGCAGCTTGCAGAGCTGCGCGATCTGGTCGAACGACAGGGCGGTATTGTCAACGAGCCAGACGGCTGTTGCCTTGGGCATAAGCAGTTGCTGAGCCATGGATATAGTCCTTTTGTCCGTCCGCGCCGGTGTCGCGGGCCGTGGAGTCTACCACTGATTTCCGGGAATTCAGCGTTCTATATCGTTCTTGTTTCGAAATTGCAATTCTTCACTTCCAAATGTGCTTTTGTCTAATTGCGGCAGAGCATCGAACTGCTATGAATCGTCGCCAGCGGGCGGCAAAGAACGCCGGCCGGAGCGGAATGCCGGGTTTTCAGCATGCATTCCGCCTCGTAACAGCACCCGAAATGCGCAGGGAGGAAATTATGTCCGTCAAGACCTATCCGGTCCTGGAATCGGCCAAGAGCCGGACACTGCTCGACAACGAGACCTATCTGAAGTGGTACCAGGAGAGCGTCGCGGATCCCGTCGGTTTCTGGGGCAAGCACGGAAAGCGGATCGACTGGTTCGAGCCCTACACCAAGGTCAAGAACACCTCTTTCGAGGGCAATGTCCCGATCAAATGGTTCGAGGACGGGCTCACCAACATTTCCTACAACTGCATCGACCGCCACCTCGAGGAGCACGGTGACAGGACGGCTATCATTTGGGAGGGAGACAACCCCTACCTCGACAAGAAGATCACTTACAACGAGCTCTACGACAAGGTCTGCCGTCTTGCGAACGTGCTCAAGAAGCACGGCGTCAAGAAGGGCGACCGCGTCACCATCTACATGCCGATGATTCCGGAAGCGGCTTATGCGATGCTCGCCTGCGCTCGCATCGGCGCCATCCACTCGGTCGTTTTCGGCGGCTTCTCGCCGGAGGCTCTGGCCGGCCGCATCGTCGATTGCGAATCCACTTTCGTAATCACTTGCGACGAGGGTGTGCGCGGCGGCAAGCCGGTGCCGCTCAAGGAGAACACGGAAAAGGCGATCGACATCGCCGCCAAGCAACACGTCATGGTCGACAAGGTGCTGGTGGTGCGCCGCACCGGCGGAAAGGTTCCGTGGGCATCGGGCCGTGACCTTTGGTTCCACCAGGAGATCGCCACGGTCGAGCCGGACTGCCCGCCGGAGAAGATGAGCGCGGAGGATCCGCTGTTCATTCTCTACACCTCCGGCTCGACGGGCAAGCCGAAGGGCGTGCTGCACACGACGGGCGGTTACCTCGTTTATGCCTCGATGACGCATCAATATGTCTTCGACTACCAGGACGGCGACATCTACTGGTGCACGGCGGATGTGGGCTGGGTGACCGGCCATTCCTACATCGTCTACGGCCCGCTCGCCAACGCCGCGACGACGCTGATGTTCGAAGGCGTGCCGAACTTTCCGGATGCCGGCCGCTTCTGGGAGGTCATCGACAAGCACAAAGTGAATATCTTTTACACCGCGCCGACGGCGATCCGTTCGCTGATGGGCGCCGGAGACGACTTCGTCAAGCGCTCGTCGCGCTCGTCGCTGCGCCTGCTCGGCACGGTCGGCGAGCCGATCAATCCGGAAGCCTGGGAGTGGTACTACCACGTGGTCGGCGATGAACGCTGCCCGATCGTCGATACCTGGTGGCAGACCGAAACCGGAGGCATCCTGATCACGCCGCTGCCGGGTGCGACGGATCTCAAACCCGGTTCGGCGACGCGGCCGTTCTTCGGCGTCCAGCCGCAGCTCGTCGACAACGAAGGCAACGTGCTCGACGGCCCGGCGGACGGCAATCTCTGCATCATTGACAGCTGGCCTGGGCAGATGCGCACGGTCTATGGCGACCACGAGCGCTTCGTGCAGACCTATTTCTCCACCTACAAGGGCAAGTACTTTACCGGCGATGGCTGCCGCCGCGACGAGGACGGCTATTACTGGATCACCGGCCGCGTCGACGATGTTCTCAATGTTTCCGGCCACCGCCTCGGCACGGCCGAGGTGGAGTCGGCGCTTGTGTCCCATCCTCTCGTTTCGGAGGCGGCGGTGGTCGGCTACCCGCATCCGATCAAGGGACAGGGCATTTATTGCTATGTCTCGCTGATGGCGGGGGAAACCGGCAGTGACGAGCTGCGCCAGGAACTCGTCAAGCATGTGCGCTCGGAGATCGGTCCGATCGCCACGCCGGACAAGATCCAGTTCGCCCCGGGCCTGCCGAAGACCCGCTCGGGCAAGATCATGCGGCGCATCCTGCGCAAGATCGCCGAGGACGATTTCGGTTCGCTCGGCGACACCTCGACGCTTGCCGATCCGACGGTGGTGGACGACCTGGTCGCCAATCGCCAGAACCGCGCGTGATCAAAATGTCCGGGCCCTCGTGGGGCCCGGACATTACAGATCAGAAGTTTAGACGGATTCTTCTCCGGCTCCGCGGCAGGCCCGGCGATTGATTCGGGTCCGCAACGATACGTCAGAAATCGATCGCCCTGCCTTTGATTTCCCAGTCGCCGAAGCGCGCCGGGTCCAGTCCGCCGCGGCCGCCGAGTTCCGTCGGCATCGCCTTCGGTTCTGCAGCCAGCCGCCTCTCCTCCGCCTCATTCAGGGCGCGAAGCGCGGCCGGCGGTAGCGGCCGCTTCGGACGATCGGGCGAATTGTCGTTGCTGTTCTGCATGTGACGGCCGGATTTCCCTGACAATATTGAAGAGCCGGTGTTTCATCCCCATCATATAATGGGCTTCCGCTCGCGCGGGAACCCTGATTCACGTGAAACGTTCGTAGCGTATCGGGAAGCGCCGGCCTGCAGCCGCGCTCCCTATCTGCCCGAAGAGAAAAGAACACCTGGAGCCCTTCCATGAACCTCGTGCGCACCGCCATGCTGATTGCTTTCATGACCGTCCTGTTCATGGCCGTCGGCTTCGTCATCGGCGGCAGAGGCGGCATGATGATCGCCCTTGTGATCGCCGCGGCTATGAACTTCTTCTCCTACTGGAATTCCGACCGCATGGTCCTGCGCATGTATCGCGCCCAGGAGGTCGACGAGCGCAGCGCCCCGGAATATTACCGCATCGTCCGTGACCTCGCGAAGAATTCCGGCCTGCCGATGCCGCGCGTCTATGTCATCGACAGTCCGCAGCCGAATGCCTTCGCCACCGGCCGCAATCCCGAGAATGCGGCGGTCGCCGCCTCCACCGGCCTATTGCGGTCCTTGTCCCACCAGGAAGTGGCCGGCGTCATGGCGCATGAGCTGGCGCATATTCAGTATCGCGATACGCTGACGATGACGCTGACGGCGACCCTTGCCGGCGCGATCTCCATGCTCGGCAATTTCGCCTTCTTCTTCGGCGGCAATCGGGACAACAACAATCCGCTGGGCTTCATCGGCGTGCTGATCGCGATGATCGTCGCGCCGCTTGCGGCCGCCCTGGTGCAGATGGCGATCAGCCGCACGCGCGAATATTCCGCCGACCGGCGGGGTGCGGAGATTTGCGGCAATCCGCTCTGGCTCTCCTCGGCACTCGGCAAGATCGCCCGCGCGGCCCATGTGGTCCACAATGACGATGCGGAACGCAATCCGGCGACGGCGCACATGTTCATCATCAACCCTCTCTCGGGCGAGCGGATGGACAATCTCTTTTCGACCCATCCGAACACCGAAAATCGTATCGCGGCGCTCGAGAGAATGGCGCGGGAGATGTCGACGGGCTCGACGGGCACGGGCGGTCCTGATATTGCAGTGCGCAAATCGCGCTCTGTCCCGAGAACCGGCTGGGGTCGCGGTGGTTCCGAACCGCCGAGAGGCCCCTGGTCCTGATGCCTGAAGACAAAAAGAACGATTCACGTCCGAAACGAACCCGATCAAGCAAGCCTTTCGAAAAGGGCGGATCGCGACCAGGTTCTGTCGCGGCGGGCAAGCCCGGGCTGCAGAGCCGCCAGGCGGCCGCCAAGATCCTGGCGGCCGTTGTCGACCGCAAGACGCCGCTCGACGGCATGCTCGATCAGGAGCACGGCAATCCCGCCTATCGCGCCCTGAACGATGCCGACCGGGCGCTCGTGCGCGCCATCCTCAATTCCGCACTCAGGCACCTGCCTCGGATCCGGGCGGCAATTGGTTCGCTTCTGCAGACGTCCCTGCCGGAAGGGGCGCGCGCCCTTGAGCATGTGCTGACCGTTGCCGCCGCGCAAATTCTCTATCTCGATGTTCCCGATCATTCCGCCGTCGATCTGGCGGTCGAACAGGCGCAAGCGGATCCGCGCAACCGTCGCTTCGCGAGCCTCGTCAATGCGGTGCTCCGGCGGCTGTCGCGCGAAAAGGAGGACATTCTCGAGCGGGTGCAAAGCGTTCCGGCAATGCCGGAGTGGTTCCACGAACGGCTCGTCGCGCATTATGGTCGCGGAGAGGCGGACAGGATCGCGGAAGCGCAGCTCATTCCGGCCGCCATCGATCTCACGGTCAAGGCCGACCCCACGTCCTGGGCCGAGCGCCTCGGCGGCACGGTCCTGCCGACGGGCTCGGTCCGGCTCCCGGAGTTCTCCGGGTCGATCCCGTCCTTGGCGGGCTTTGACGAGGGCGCCTGGTGGGTGCAGGACGCAGCCGCTTCGATCCCGGCGCGTCTCTTCGCTGATCTTGCCGGCAAGGCCGTGCTCGATCTTTGCGCGGCCCCGGGCGGCAAGACGGCGCAGCTGATCCTTGCCGGGGCAAGCGTGACGGCGCTCGACCAGTCGTCCAGCCGGCTGCGGCGGCTCCAGGGCAATCTTGCACGGCTCGGCCTCGAAGCCCGGACGAAAGAGATCGACATGGCCGAGTTCCAGCCGGAAGAGCTGTTCGATGCGGCACTCCTCGATGCCCCCTGCTCCTCCACCGGCACGACCCGGCGCCACCCGGACGTGCTCTGGACCAAGGGGCCGGAGGACGTCGAAAAGCTTGCGCGACTGCAGGAAAAGCTGCTGCGCCACGCGCTGACCCTCATCGTGCCCGGCGGAACCGTGGTCTTTTCCAATTGCTCGCTCGATCCGCGCGAGGGCGAGGAAGTGGTCGCGCGCGTCGTCGCCGACGGTCTCTGCGAACGGCAGCCGATCGCCGCGGCCAACTGGCGGGGGCTCGAGGCGGCGATCACCGGGCTTGGCGAGTTCCGTACTACGCCGGCGATGCTGCCGCTGGCCCCTCCCTTTGTCGGCGGGCTCGATGGTTTCTATGCGGCGGTACTGCGTCGAAGCCTCGCCTGAGGCTGGACCTGGCCTCAGGCACGGAACTCGGGCCCGATTCTCAAAAGGCCCATGCGTAGATTCATAGCCTTTGGGCATTCAGAAGGCCGCATGGCGCTGTCACCCGTCAACAACCTGTTTCGCCGCGACGATTGACGCTTCCCGGCCATGCGCCTAACAATGGCACATAGATTGATAAAATTTTAATAATTTCCAAGCCGAATCAGACCCAGAAGGGGATTCTGGCTCAACGGGGCTAGTGCCGCTCGCGCGCCTGAAAGGGTCCGTTGCATCAACGAGGAAACCGACGGGCGCCGATGCTGTTTTCCAGTGAACGAAGGCTCCTCTACCTGTATCTGCGCGAAGGTTGGCGCCGCGTTTCGCGCGGGCTTTCGCTCGGGCGGATGTCGGCGCTCCGCTTTGCTGGCTCGACGCCCGATCGCCTGATCGTTGCTCCGACGGATCTGAGAGCCATCGATCCCTTCGTGGCCGAGGAGATTCTTCAGGGTCGCTACCCGCTTGGCGGCCGTGCGCTCGACACCGAGGGTGATTCGCCCTTCGAGATCGATCTGCCGTCACGCGCCTTCGCAACCAAGTTGCATTCCTTCGCCTGGCTGCGCCATCTTCGCGCCGTGCGGGACGAATCCGGATTCGTGAGGCTGCGGCAGATCATCGAGGACTGGATGGCCACCCACGGCCGAAACATCGGCGGAGTCTCGTGGGAAGCGGATGTGGTCGCGCAGCGCATCATCGCCTGGCTGTCGCACTCGCCGGTGGTGCTGCGCAACGCCGAGCGCGGTTTCTATCGCCGCTTCCTGAAATGCCTGGCCTTGCAGGTGCGGTATCTCCGGCATATCGCCGAGACCCTGCCCGACGGCGAGGCGCGGCTTCGGGTGCGCATCGCGCTTGCCGTGGCCTCCGTGTCCATGCCCGCCTCGGCTTCGGTGATTCGCAAGGCGTCGCAGCGCCTGGATATCGAGCTCGATCGTCAGGTCCTTCCAGACGGCGGCCATTTCTCCCGCAATCCGCGGGCCGGGCTCGAATTGTTGCTCGACCTGCTGCCGCTGCGACAGACCTATGTCAATCTCGGCCACGACGTGCCGTCACGGTTGATTCCCTGCATCGACCGGATGTATCCGGCGCTGCGGTTCTTTCGTCACCAGGGCGGCGAGCTGGCGCTGTTCAATGGTGCCACCTCGGCACTCGCCCACGAGCTCGCCTCGGTTCTGCGCTATGACGAAACGGCGGGCGAACCGTTCCGTTCGTTGCCGCACATGCATTTCGAGCGGCTTGCGCTTGGCGATACCGCCATCATCATGGATACGGGCCGTCCGCTTTCGGTCGACCTGTCGCGCACGGCCCACGCGGGCTGCCTCTCCTTCGAAATGTCCTCGGGGCGGAACCGTTTCATCATCAATTCCGGCGCACCGAAATTCGCCGGCGAACGATTCCGCCAGATGGCGCGTGCAACCGCCGCCCACTCGACGGTGACCGTCAATGACACCTCTTCGTTGCGCTTCTCGAAATCGAAATTCCTCGGACCCATTATGACGAGTGGGCTGCCACGGATCGTCGTCGAGCGAAAGGACGAGCCCGGTGTGATCGACGCCGTCAGGGCGAACCATGACGGCTATCTCGCGCCGTTCGGCCTGGTGCACGAGCGCGACATCGGGATCTTGAACGGCGGCCGGCTCATCCGCGGCCGCGACCGGCTTTCGCAGGAGGATGGGCACGAGCCGGATGCGGCCCATGCCGCGGTCGCTGTTGCCCGTTTTCATATCCATCCTTCGATCGGCCTGCGCCGGCACAGCGAGAGCGAGATCTATCTCAGCGCGCCCGACGGCGAGGGTTGGCTCTTTGCCTGCCGCGACGGCGAGCTGGCGATCGAGGAGGACGTCTTCTTCGCCGATCCCTCCGGCATTCGAACCTCGTCGCAGATCACCGTCACCTTCACCGTGGGATCACAGCCGGAAATCCAGTGGACGTTGACCCGCGAGGGGTAGGAAAGAGCGTGCACGCTATTTTCTCTTGCGTGCCGCGCGACGGTTTCTTCCCGTGGGAAGCTGTGCTAACGGGCAGCCATCCCAACCGCCGGAACCGTTCTCTGCAGGCGTCCGGCGCTGCCAAAGGAGCAAGGTTGATGGCTGTCGCCTCCAAGAAAATCCCCGCCCCGAACGAGGTTCTGATCAAAACCGCCCTGCTCTCGGTCTCCGACAAGACAGGCGTTGTCGAGCTCGCCAAGGCTCTGCACGAGAAGGGCATCCGGCTGGTTTCGACCGGCGGCACCCACAAGGCGATTTCCGCAGCCGGGCTTCCCGTCAGCGACGTTTCGGAACTGACCGGCTTTCCGGAGATTATGGACGGCCGGGTCAAGACGCTTCACCCGAATGTCCATGGCGGGCTGCTTGCCATTCGCGACGACGCCGAACACATGGCGGCCATGGGTGAGCACGGAATCGCGGCCATCGACCTTGCCGTCATCAACCTCTATCCCTTCGAAGAAGTGCGCGCAGTCGGCGGCGACTATCCGACGACGGTCGAGAATATCGACATCGGCGGCCCGGCCATGATCCGCGCTTCGGCCAAGAACCACGCCTATGTGACGATCGTCACCGACCCGGCCGATTACCCGCTGCTTCTCGAGGAGATTGCCGACGGCACCACGCGCTACGCCTTCCGCCAGAAGATGGCGGCCAAGGCCTATGCTCGCACCGCCGCTTACGATGCGGCGATCTCCAACTGGTTCGCAGAAGCGCTCGACACGCCCATGCCGCGCCACCGCGTGATCGGCGGCGTGCTCAAGGAGGAGATGCGCTACGGCGAAAACCCGCACCAGAAGGCTGGCTTCTACGTGACCGGCGACAAGCGCCCCGGTGTCGCGACCGCAAGCCTCCTGCAGGGCAAGCAGCTCTCCTACAACAATATCAACGACACGGACGCGGCCTTCGAGCTGGTCGCCGAATTCCTGCCGGACAAGTCGCCCGCCTGCGCGATCATCAAGCACGCCAATCCCTGCGGCGTCGCCACCGCGCCGACCCTTGTCGAGGCTTATCGGCGGGCGCTCGCCTGCGATTCGACCTCGGCCTTTGGCGGCATCATCGCCCTCAATCAGGAGCTTGATGCGGAAACGGCCGAGGAGATCGTCAAGCTCTTCACCGAGGTGATCATCGCACCATCCGTCAGCGACGATGCAAGGGCGATCATTGCCCGCAAGCCGAACCTCCGCCTGCTTGCGGCCGGCGGTCTGCCGGATCCGCGCGTGCCTGGCCTTTCCGCCAAGACGGTGGCCGGCGGTCTTCTCGTGCAGACACGCGACAACGGCATGGTCGAGGATCTGGAGCTGAAGGTGGTGACCGAGCGGGCGCCGACCGCGCAGGAGCTCGAGGACATGAAATTCGCCTTCAAGGTGGCTAAGCACGTGAAGTCGAACGCCGTCGTCTACGCCAAGGACGGCCAGACCGCCGGCATCGGCGCCGGACAGATGAGCCGCGTCGATTCCGCCCGCATCGCCGCCGTCAAGGCGGAGGAAGCGGCCAAGGCACTGGGTCTCGCCGCGCCGTTGACCCGCGGCTCCGCCGTCGCCTCCGAGGCCTTCCTGCCCTTCGCCGACGGACTGCTCTCGGCGATTGCCGCCGGCGCCACCGCCGTCATCCAGCCGGGCGGCTCGATGCGCGACGACGAGGTAATCGCCGCGGCAAACGAGCACGATGTGGCGATGGTGTTCACGGGGATGCGGCACTTCCGGCATTGAGCGGGCGGCTGATATCGTGAAGGTCGCGACGCTGGGCGTTGCGTTGGAATCGATCGGCGTCAAAGAGACGCACGGCCTACATGTGCCGACTGCCCTCTTCTCCCCGAGATCCTCGGGCTTGACTGGCTCGACCTGGCTCGAGGATGCCTGATGGAGGGAATGGGCGAGAAACCGCTCTATCCACTCGGGTATCCTCAAAAACCCGTCTGGCTCCCCGACGGCCTCTCACTCGGGGCGATGCGCCGGATAGGGCGTTCGCAGGAGGATGGCGAGGCCGACGGCGAGGAAGGCGACCAGCGCCATCATGCCGATCCGCGCCGAACCCGTCAGCACCGTGATCGTCGCCACGGAGGCCGGCGCCAGGAACGAGGTGGCCCGCCCGGAGAGCGCGTAGAGCCCGAAATAGCGCCCGGCCTCGTCGAGCGCGACGCTGCGGGCGAGATAGGAGCGCGACGAGGCCTGCACCGGGCCGAAGGCGATGCCGACGAGCACGCCGTAGAGGATATAGGCCTTCTCGGCGGCGGTGCCGAAGAGCCCGCCCGTATCCTCGGTCGGCAGCGTCATCAGTCCGAAGAGCGTGAAGCCGGGGCCGGTCGAGACGATACCGAGCGTGGCAAGGGTGAGGCAGACGAGGCTGGCGATGACGATCGCCTTCGAGCCAACCCGCATGTCGAGCCGGCTGGCATAGAAGCAGCCGAAGATCGCGATCACGTTCAGGATGATGCCGTAGAGGCCGAGTTCCATCGTCTGCCAGCCGAACATGCCGGCGGCAAAGGCGCCGCCAAGCGCGATCAGGCCGTTGACGCCGTCCTGATAGATCATACGCCCGACCAGGAAGCGCAATATACCTGCCCGCTTTCTGAGCTCCCCAAGCGTTCCCTTGAGCTCCCTGAGCCCCGTCACCGTCGCCTTTGCGAGCGAATTCGTCGCCCTGCCCGCATCCGGGGTGAACAGGAACATCGGCAGGATGAAAATCAGGTACCAGGCCGCCGCGATCGGGCCGGTAATGCGGGCATCCTCGCCCTTTGCCGGATCGAGGCCAAAGAGCGGGTCGAGGCCGAGTGCCGTCTTGCCCGTCTGCGGGTTGCCGGCAAGGAGCGCGACGACGGCGATCAGCACGATCATGCCGCCGAGATAGCCGAGCCCCCAGGCGATGTTGGAGATTCGCCCCACGTCTTTCTCGCTGACGAGACGCGGCATCATCGAATCGTTGAAGACGATGGAGAATTCGGCGGCGACGGTCGCCAGCGCGAGGAGGATGGCCGAATAGAGGAGCGGCGAGCCGGGCACGGCAAACCAGAGCATCGCCAGCGAGACGATTTTGATCGCGGCGAAGGCGCCGATCCACGGTTTGCGCGGCCCAGTCGCGTCGGCGAGGGCGCCAAGCACCGGCGAGAGCAAGGCGATGACGATCCCGGAAACGGCGAGGGTATAGCCCCAGATCGCCTGCCCCTCGGCGGGGTTGGCCGCAAGCCGGGAGACGAAATAGGGCGCGAAGATGAAGGTTGTGATAACGGTAAAGAAGGGCTGCGCAGCCCAGTCGAACAGCATCCAGCCGGCAATGCCGAGGCGCGAGGCCCTTCGCTGTTCCACTGCTTGTGCAGCCGCGATCTCCAACTTTCTTCTCCCACCCGTTCCAGCATGTTTCTGAGACCAAGACATGCGGCAATTCAAGAGCGCCACAGCGGCTTTGTGCGTCCGTAAAGACGCGCCGCTGCGAGGCCCGTTCACGCCTGCGGCGGATCGGGCCACGCGAATGCGCTTCAAGCCGGAACGGAATCAGTCCCCCGGGCAACGAAGCCCGGAGGGACTGTGTCATTTCGCCCTGCCGCGTGCAAGGTCGCTGAGAAGGCCGGCTGCCACCGCGATCTTAGCGAGCGTGGTCTCACCCTTTTCGGTTAGCAGCCTCAGTTGATCGCGGACGCTTAAGACGTGTTCGCGATCCTGCTCCTCCCATGCCAGAACAGGGTTCCGCTCCCCTTTGTGCTCGACAAGGGCGGTTATCGTGATGTCGCGGCGGGCGGTGGCGATGTCGGCAACGGCGCGCGATAGCGCCATCGCCTCGAATTGCTCGACGGCGGGTACACGGTCGGCGGCGGCCAGCAGGCGGTTGATCCGGAGATTTTCCGTGACGGCGAAATAGCCTTGGGCCGTTCGGTTCAGCGGTTCGCCCGTCTCAGTGGCGATCTGCATGATCTCCGGCACCAGTGTCATCAGCGATAGTTCGGCGATCTCTGTGGCGAGCTTGGCCGGCACGCCGCTCTCGATGAAGGCGGTCGTCTTCAGCTGTGCCTCCTCGGCGCTCTCGCTGGAAATCGCTGCGCGTGTCGTGGCACGGAGCTTTTGCAGGCCGTCCCTGAGGCGCTGAACCGCCTCGGTGACCAATCCCTCTGCGGCGCGCGTGCGCAGCGCTCGTTCGGTCACGAGCGCGAATACCCGTCCGACTTCCTGATACAGCCGGTTCTGGACGCCGCCGCTGATCTTGTTGTCGAGGGCATCGATCTCGCCGTAGATTCGCGGCAGGTCGAAGCCGTCGAGTGCCAATACGGCTGCCTTGACGACGTCGGCGGGCAGGAAGCCGGTCGCGTCCGTGAGCGTCGAGATGAAGGCCGGGCCGCCGCGGTTGATCGCCTCGTTTGCGAGCATCGTCGCGATGATCTCGCGGCGCAGTCGATGACCCCGGATCTCGCTGGCATAGGTCTTGCGCATCTTTACCGGGAAGTAGCGCTCGAGCGTCGCGGTGAAATAGACATCGTCCGGAAGATCGCTCTTGATCAGTTCATCGAACAGCACGAGCTTCGCATAGGAGAGCAGGACGCCGATCTCGGGCCGCGTCAGCGGCTTGCCCGCCTGGTAGCGCTCGAGCATGGTCTGATCCGTCGGCAGGGTCTCCACCTTTCGGTTGAGGTGACCGTCGGCCTCGAGTCGTTCCATCAGCCGCGCCAGCGGCGTGCGGTTTGAAAGGCCCTGCATCTCCGTCAGCGATATCGCGAGCGATTGCTGATAGTTGTTGCGGAGCACCAGGTGGGCCACCTCGCTGGTCATTGCGGCAAGCAGCGTGTTGCGCTTGGGCCGAGTGAGGCGTCCGTCGCGCATGGCCGAGGCGAGCGCAATCTTGATATTGACCTCGACGTCGGAGGAATTGACGCCCGCCGAATTGTCGATCGCGTCGGAATTGCAGCGCCCGCCATTCAGCGAATAGCCGATGCGGCCCTTTTGGGTGACGCCGAGATTGGCGCCTTCGCCGATCACCCGGGCGCGCACCTCTTCCGCCGAAATGCGGATCGGGTCGTTGGCGCGATCGCCGACCTCGGCATCCGTCTCGTTGCTGCCGCGCACATAGGTGCCGATGCCGCCGAACCAGAGAAGGTCGACCGAGCTCTTCAGAATGGCATTCATGATCTCGAAAGGTGTTGCCTTCTGTCTGTCGATGCCGATCGCCGCCATGGCCTCGGGCGTCAGCGTCACCAGCTTGTCGGCGCGGGAAATGATCATGCCTCCCGGCGAAAGCGCCCTGCGGTCGTAATCCTGCCAGCTTGAGCGCGGCAGGTCGAACATGCGCTTGCGCTCGGCGAAGGAGAGATCGGTATCCGGATTCGGATCGATGAAAATGTCGCGATGATCGAAGGCGGCGATCAGCCGGATTTTTTCCGAGAGCAGCATGCCGTTGCCGAAGACGTCGCCCGACATGTCGCCGACGCCGGCCACGGTGAAGGGCGTCGTCTGGATGTCGATGTCCATCTCGCGGAAGTGCCGCTTGACCGCCTCCCAGGCGCCGCGGGCGGTAATCCCCATCTTCTTGTGGTCGTAGCCGGCCGAACCGCCGGAGGCGAAGGCGTCGTCGAGCCAGAAGTCCGCCTCCTGCGCCAGCGCATTTGCGATGTCCGAGAAGGTAGCGGTTCCCTTGTCGGCCGCGACGACGAAATAGGGGTCGTCGCCATCGAGCCGCACCGTGTCCTCAGGCGGGACCACATCCGGGCCGACGATGTTGTCGGTCACCGACAGAAGGCTGCGAATGAAGGTCTTGTAGGCCTCCGTCCCGGTCCTGAAGATTTCGTCGCGGGTACCGCCGGCGGGAAGCTGTTTCGGGTAGAAACCACCTTTGGCGCCCACGGGGACGATGACCGCGTTCTTCACCTGCTGCGCCTTGACGAGGCCCAGCACCTCGGTGCGGTAGTCCTGCGCCCGATCGGACCAGCGAAGCCCGCCGCGCGCCACCTTGCCGAAGCGAAGGTGTACACCCTCGACTTCGGTGCCGTAGACGAAAATCTCTCGGAAGGGGCGGGGTTCCGGCAGGCCCTCGAGCGCCTTCGGATCGAGCTTGAAGGCGAGGACTGGCCGCGGCCTGCCTTCCGCATCCTTCTGAAAATAATTAGTCCTGAGCGTCGCCTGAATCGCATTGACGTAGCGGCGCAGGATGCGGTCCTCGTCGAGGCTCGGCACGGCCGAGAGCGCCTCCTCGATTGCGGCCAGCAGGGCGTTGGTCTTCTTCAGACGCGCCTTCACCTCGAGCTTCGGGTCGAGCCGCGTCGTAAACAGGCGGAAGATGTCGGCGGCAATCGCCGGGTACTTGTTCAGTGTGTCGGCTATGTAGCCTTGCGAATAGGTGATGCCCGCCTGGCGCAGATAGCGCGCATAGCTGCGCAGCACCGTTACTTCCCGGGCGGTCAGTCCCGCCAAAAGGACCAGCCGGTTAAAATTGTCGTCCTCGATCGTGCCGTCCCAGGCGGCGAGGAAAGCCTCCTCCAGCGCCACGCCGGCCTTGGCAAGGTTGACCGCATGTCCGTCGCGATGCAGGAGCTCCATATCGTGCAGCACCACATTGCACTGCTCCTGGCCATGGGCGCGCAGGCCGATATCGTAGGTCTGCTCGCTGATCACCCGGAAACCGAGATTTTCGAGCAGCGGCACGCGGCGGGAGAGCGAAACCGGGTGGTTTGCGTGGAAGATCTTCAATTCCAGCGCATCCGGCCTTTCGCCATGACGGTGGTAGAAGGAGATGCGGATCGGGTCGTCGCTCTTGCAGGCCGACATATCGCCAAGGTCGGCATAGGCTTCGGCGGGCGTGAAGGCGGCCTGATAGGCCTCCCCGGCGGAAAGCTCGATGCCTTCGTTGCGGGCGAGCAGGTTGAAGCGGTCGATCCAGCGCGTGACGATGGTGCGCACCGCATCTTCGAGCTTGGCCTGCGGGACGCGTGGCGTCTTGCCGCCCGAGCGGCCGATGATGAAGTGCACGCGCGCCAGCCCCCCTTCCGGGAAGGCGGGATAATAGGCGGACACCCGGCCGTCATAGACGGTTTTGAGGTAATCGCCGATCTTCTCGCGGACGCTGGAATCATATTGTTCGCGCGGGACGAATATGATGACAGAGACGAACCGATCGAAATGGTCGATGCGCGGCAGGACGCGCACCCGCGGCCGGTCGCCGAGCTCGTTCATCTGTTCGCAGAAGGCGGCCAGAAGCCCGACATCGATCTGGAAGAGATCGTCGCGCGGGTAGGATTCCAACGTATTCGCCAGGGTCTTGCCCGAGTGGCTCTGCGGGTCGTAACCGAAATGGTCGATGATCTTCTCGATCTTGTGTCGGAGGAGCGGAATCTCCGCCGCCTGGCGGGTGTAGGCGGTCGAGGTGAAGAGGCCGACGATGCGCAACTCGCCGATGACATTGCCGGACGCGTCGAAGCGCTTGACGCCGATGTAATCCATGTAGGCGCGGCGGTGCACGACCGACTTCATATTCGCCTTGGTAACGATCAGGAAGTCCGGACCTTCGAGAAAGGCGAGGATCTCCGGCGTGGTGAAGACGGCGTCGTTGCCCTGCCTGAGGACGCGTACCTCCGGATTGGAGAGGATGCCGAGGCCCCTGCCCTTGCCGCGCTCGACCGTCGCATTCTCGCCCTTGCCGGAATAGGTGTATTCGCGCATGCCGAGGAAGGTGAAGTTGTTGTCCCTTAGCCAGCGAAGGAAGGCGAGCGCCTCGTCACGATCGCTCTTCTTGCGCGAGGCGTTGTAGTCCTCGAGCTCGCGCATGACCTGGTCGAGCAGCGCCGTCATGGCCGGCCAGTCGTGCACGGCTTGATGCACCTGCTCCAGGACGTCGGTGATGCGCTTGCTGAGCGAGCGCTCCTCGATCGGTGTCAGCTTGCCGAGGTGGATCTGGATATGGCTGACGCGATGCGCCGGATCGCTTTCCTCTTCCGGATCGAAAAGTTTGACCGGCTTGCCCGGTTTCATGAGGAGGATCGGGTGGATGGCAAGGTGAATGTCGCGATGGGTGCTCGTCACCTCGCCCATGACCGAGTCATAGAGGAACGGCATGTTGCGCTCGGTGATCGCGATGATCGAAACCTCGCTGCCGCCCGGCGCGACTCCGGGCACCGTTTCCACCGAAACCTGCGGCTTGCCACCGTCCCAGCGGGCCAGTTCCTTGCGGGCATGCGCGGCGGTCAAGGCCAGCATATCTGGCGAATAAAGGTCCAGGTCGTCGTTGCTCGCGCCCCCGAAGAGGATCTCCGGCGGCAGTGTGTCGATTCCGATCTTGCCCACCGCTGCCCGGGCGGCATCGATATGCCGATCCCGCTTCGGATTGTATTTCACACCCATGAAGTCGCTCCCCAAATATGATAGACGAACCTATCAGAACCATGGCCGATGGCGATCGTTTTATGATGGATTTGGGCAAAATCGAGCCTATTTTTGGAGAATTTCACGCAGAATAGACCTAAATCCATTTAAATCGGGCGCGGTTTTGCAGATTTTTCTCCAAAAACAGCGCGAACGAGCGAAAACGCCGGGCATGACCGAACTCGGCTTCCGGCCCGATCAACATCCCGTTGACAGGGCCACGGCAGTCGGCGATCACAGCCACAACGTCACGCGTTCGCTCAGACGCGGAAAGGTCGCTGCAGCACTTTGAACTACGACCTGTCTATAATCGACGTCCGCAGACATGCAGTAGAACAGAGCCCAAGGATCGCCCGATGCCTGAAATTCCTGCCGCGCCTGGCGCCGTCATCGTCATATCCAGTCACGTGGTCCGCGGCACGGTCGGCAACCGCGCGGCGGTTTTCGCACTGGAGACGCTCGGGCACAGGGTCTGGGCGCTGCCTACGGTCATTCTGTCATGGCATCCCGGTCATGGCCGCGCGACGCGGGTGACGATGCCGGAGGCGGAATTCCAGTCGATCGTCGACGATATCATCGATGCGCCCTGGATCGGCGAAGTGCGGGCGGTTCTTTCCGGCTATCTCGGTACGGCTGGGCAGGCCGAGGGAGTCGCACGACTGGTGACGGCGCTCAAGCACCGCAATCCCGATCTTCTCTACGCTTGCGATCCGGTGATCGGCGATGCGAACGGGCTCTATATCCCGGCCGAGATCGCCGCCGCCGTTCGCGACCGGCTGCTGCCGCTTGCGTCATTGGCGACGCCGAACCGTTTCGAACTTTCCTGGCTGGCGGGTGCGGAACTCGACTCGAATGCGGCGATCCTCGAAGCGGCACTCGGGCTCGGGCCGCCGCGGGTGCTCGTCACATCGGCGGTCGCGATGATGAACGGCGGCACGGGCAATCTCTATCTGTCCGGTCGTCATGCCCTGCTTGCGGAGCATCGGCTGGTGGAAAATCCGCCGAACGGTGCGGGGGACCTGCTCGCGGCCGTCTTTCTTGCGCGGCTCCTGCAGGGTCTTTCCGAGGAGCGCGCCCTGCAGATGGCCACCGCCAGCGTATTCGAGGTCATTGCGCGCACCGCCAAGCGCGGCGCCGACGAGCTGACGCTCGAACAGGACGCCCCGAGCCTGGCGACGCCGATGGCGATGGTGCAGATGCGCCGCCTCATGCATCCGGGCCAAATGCGACGGAAATAGGCGGGGCGGGCACAAAAGAATTGGCTCATGAAGATTATTTACCCTTTCGGGCACGCAAAGCGCGCTGTAACACTTCGACGCTCCATGGTACCCGAGAGGCCATGGAACAATGATCGATGCAGTGGATGACACGGGGTAACTGATGGAGAAGCAGAGCTTTCCGGAACATCTCCTGACCGGCTACCGCAATTTCATGGGGGGCCGTTTCAGCGAACAGCAGCAACGCTATCGGACGCTCGCCGAGAGCGGACAGAAGCCGACGACGATGGTGATCGCCTGTTGCGATTCTCGCGCCGCGCCGGAGACAATCTTCGACAGCGGGCCGGGGGAGCTCTTCGTCGTCCGCAATGTTGCGAATATGATGCCGCCCTACGAGCCGGACGGGCACTATCACTCGACCTCCGCCGCTCTGGAATTTGCCGTCCAGTCCCTGCGCGTCAGCGACATCGTGATCATGGGCCACGGTCGTTGCGGCGGCATCAAGGCGGCGCTCGACCCGGATGCGGAGCCGCTCTCTCCCGGCGATTTCATCGGTCGCTGGATGCACCTGCTGAAGCCCGCTGCCGAACAGATCCAGAGCAACGAGTGCATGACCCCAGCGGAACGCCAGCGGTCGCTCGAGCGCGTGTCGATCCGCAATTCGGTGGCCAATCTGAGGACCTTTCCTTGCGTGCAGGTTCTCGAGGCCAAGGGCAAGCTGCGGCTCCATGGCGCGTGGTTCGATATCTCGACCGGCGAGCTTTGGGTCATGGATGCGAAGACCGGCGATTTCGCCCGGCCCGGATTGTGAGCAAGGAAGCCGTTCCATTCGAGCTTGGCGCATCGGCCCAAAATCGGATCCGATTTTGGAAAGCTCGATCGCGCAGGTTTGCGCGTCTGAAAAGACGTACGACGTTGTAGCGTCTCATCACGATAAGCGGCTATTTCCGCGGGCCTCCTCGCCCCGCTTGCGGGGAGAGGGTGGCCGGCAGGCCGGATGAGGGGAAAATCGCCCCCGGGATCGGTTCCTCTCAGTCGCCGTCGATCTCGGAGGCGATGATGGCGATCGCCTGCTGGTAGACGCTGGCGGCGTTCCAACCCTGGATGGCGACGAAGTTCGGCTCGCCGGGCCGGTAGCCGGCGCCCGGCTGCCATCCATGCCCGCGCAGGAAGTTCGCGGTCGAGGCCAGCGCGTCCGTCTTGGAGCGGACCATGTCGATATGTCCGTCGCCGTCGCCATCGACACCATATCTCAGCACGTTCAGCGGCAGGAACTGCGTCTGACCGATTTCGCCATGCGCGGCGCCGCGGGCAGAGGGGCTCAGGTCGCCGCGGCCGACAAGCTGCAGGGCAGCGTAGAGCTGTTCGGTGAAATAGGCGGAGCGGCGGCAGTCATAGGCCAGGGTGGCCACGGCGGACAGCGTGTGTTCCTTGCCGAGGAACGAGCCAAAGCCGGTCTCCATGCCCCAGATGGCGATCAGCGGACCGGCCGGGACACCGTAGCGCCGTTCGATCGAGTCGAAGAGCTTGGCATTCTGCGCGCGCATCTTCCTGCCGCGCGAAATGATCACCTGACCACCCCGCTTCTGCATGAACTGGTCGAGCGAGAGCTTGAAGCTCTTCTGCCCTCGGTCGGCGCGAATGGTTGCCCGGCTGTAGGAAACGCCGCTGAGCGCCTGGTCTAGCACCGATTGGCTGATGCCGTTGCCGGCGGCCTCGCGCTTGAACTCTTGCACCCAGGCCGAAAACCGGCCGCCGTCATTGCCGCATTGCGCCGCGAAAGCGGCCGCGGGAAGGACCGCCATTGAGATGAGGGCCGCGAGCCCCGCCGCTGTGCGCTTCATCCTGTACATAAGATACCCCGTGATTGCCCGTCTGTTGTGTCCAAGAAAATGCTGAAACCGGCCGGCCTGGCCGTCTTCCGGAACGGCCATGGTTTCACGTGAATCCATGGCCGGCCCAATTCTACGGCGCCGCCCGTCCTGTCAGACGCGCAAAAGTCGCCATAGGCTTTGAATTGCTGCATGTCTTTGCCTTCAAATCGAGGTCGATTTGAGGAGACATGCAGTGCAAGCTGGAGCGGGAGGCGCAAGGAGAATTGCCGGCCTTCCCCGCTCTGCCATATTTCGCACGCCCATCCGGTCCATGCGATCCGGGCGGGGGTCGTGACTCGTCGCCTCAGGCAGCTTTGCTGCGCGGCCTGATCAGGCCGCGATTGACCAAAAGCTCGGCAATCTGGACGGCATTGAGTGCCGCACCCTTGCGCAGGTTGTCGGAGACGATCCACATGTTGAGACCGTTCTCGACGGTTGCGTCCTCGCGGATGCGCGAGATGTAGGTCGCGTCTTCGCCGGCGCATTCATAGGGCGTCACGTAGCCGCCGTTCTCGCGCTTGTCGACGACCAGGCAACCCGGTGCCTCGCGCAAGATTTCGCGCGCCTCCTCTGCGGTGATTTCCTTTTCGAACTCGATATTGACCGATTCCGAATGGCCGATGAAGACCGGAACGCGCACGGCCGTGCAGGTCACCTTGATCTTCGGGTCGAGCATCTTCTTCGTTTCGGCGAGGACCTTCCACTCTTCCTTGGTGTAGCCGTCCTCCATGAAGACGTCGATATGCGGAATGACGTTGAAGGCGATGCGCTTGGTGAACTTCCTGCTCTCGATCGGATCGGCCACGAAGACAGCGCGCGTCTGATTGAAGAGTTCGTCCATGCCGTCCTTACCGGCACCGGAAACCGACTGATAGGTTGAGACCACCACGCGCTTGATCGTAGCGTGGTCGTGCAGCGGCTTCAGCGCGACGACGAGCTGGGCGGTCGAGCAATTCGGGTTGGCGATGATGTTCTTCTTGGTGAAGCCGGAGATCGCATCCGGATTGACCTCCGGCACGATCAGCGGCACCTCGGCGTCGTAGCGCCACGCGGAGGAGTTGTCGATCACGACGCAGCCCTGCTGACCGATCTTCGGCGAGTATTTCAGCGAAACCGCGCCGCCGGCCGACATCAGGCATATGTCCGTATCGGAGAAATCATAGGTTTCGAGATTGGAGACCTTCAGCGTCTTGTCGCCGTAGGAGACCTCGGTGCCGATGGAACGCGAGGAGGCGAGCGCCACAACCTCTGCTGCAGGAAACCCACGTTCTGAAAGGATGTTCAGCATTTCCCGGCCGACATTGCCGGTGGCGCCTGCGACTGCAATCTTGAAACCCATGATCAAAGCTCTCTTTCTGTCTCTCCTCGTCTGGTGGAGGGGAGCCGCGCGGTTCCGCCCGCGAGGTTCCTATCCCCGGCCTTACCGGGGAGAGAGCGGAGGGCCAGAGACGTCAGACGGTTTTCGTCGTCGTTTTGGCCGTTGTTTTGCTGGCGAGCGAGTAAAGGCGAACCCGCCCGGCGGCATGGGCCGGCAGGATCGGCTGAGCGATGGACGCAAGAATGGGTCCCATGGCGGCTTCCTCGTTCGCCGCTGCTCTTACCGGCTTTTCGGCAAGAGTCAAGCCGCAGACGGCGCCTGGCATCAATTCTCCGAGAGCCAAAGGACCGATTGGCACGTCCCGTTTCGACGATCGCCGCATTAGACTAAAGTCATAGAACGAAAGCATCCCTGCCTCCGCAGGCGCTTTTCTGACATCCTCTTCGTTCGAGACTACCGCGCCGCGCGTCTTATCAGGCGCGCGGCTGCTAGAGACCTCTCCCACTTCCGGCGCGGCCTTCCGCGCCGGCTTTTTATTGGGGCTTGTCCTGCGCAGCGGTTTGCGCGGTCTTGGACACCGGCCAGCCGTTGGCACCCCATCGGAAGTGCCAGCCCTGCCGGGCGAAGAGGAAGGCAACCATCACCGCTGTCCAGAGACCGAGCAGCAGGCCGGCGGCCACGTCGCTCGGGTAATGAGCGCCGACGATCACGCGCGAGGTGCCGATGGTCATAGCGAAGACGAAGAATAGCGGCCGGAACTGCGGCATCAGCATCGCAAAGGCCCCGAACAGGGCGCCGGCTGCGGTCGAGTGGCCGGAGGGGAAACTCTCGAACACGTGCTCGCCGGCGAAAGGCGTCAGACTATAGGCGCCATAGTCCTCCAGAAGCTCCGGACGGGCGCGGCCGATCAGGAACTTCAGCCCGTGAACGAGCACACTGGCGGTACCGATCGTCAGGAGGAAATAGGCGGAAAGACTTCGCACCGTTCGCGCTCGCTGCCGCACCGTCTCGCCCTGCGCGGTGCGTCTGGCAATGAAGGCAACGATCATCAGGAAGATGGACCCATAGATCATCCAGCCAAAGGTGCCGAAATCGGTGATCGCCTCATTGAAGTCGACGACGCCTTCGGGCAGGTCCTGCGCCCATTCCGCCAGATGCGGATCGAGCGGCATCAAAGCAAGCATCAGAACGATGGTCGTCAGCAGGATCCAGGCGGTGCTGGAAAGTGGTAAGCGCATTTCACTCCATCCATTGTGGCTATCATGGATTTGAAGGCGAATTGCACGAATTCAAGGGGCCACGGACGAAAACACCCCCGGTGGTGACCGGAGGTGTCCTTTCGCGGATTGGAACGGAAATACTCTCAGGCCGGGAGCGCCTTGAATTCGGCTAGGATCGCATCGCCCATCTCGGCGGTGCCGACCTGGCGGCAGCCTTCTGCCATGATGTCGCCGGTGCGGATGCCCTTATCGAGCACGTTGGCGATCGCCCTTTCCAGGTTGTCGGCTTCCTTCACGAGGTTGAACGAATAGCGCAGGCACATGGCGAAGGAGGCGATCATGGCGATCGGGTTGGCGATGCCCTTGCCCGCTATGTCAGGAGCCGAGCCGTGCACCGGCTCGTAGAGGGCCTTGCGCTTGCTGGTCTTTTCGTCCGGCGCGCCGAGCGAGGCCGACGGCAGCATGCCGAGCGAACCGGTGAGCATCGCGGCGACGTCGGAAAGCATGTCGCCGAAGAGGTTATCGGTGACGATCACGTCGAACTGCTTCGGCTGGCGCACGAGCTGCATGCCGCCGGCATCCGCCAGCATGTGCTCGAGCTCGACATCCGGGTATTTCGCCTTGTGCGTCTCGGTAACCACCTGGTTCCAGAGTACGCCCGACTTCATGACGTTGCGCTTTTCCATCGAGCAGACGCGGTTCTTGCGGGTGCGCGCCAGCTCGAAGGCGACGCCGGCGATGCGCTCGATCTCGTAGGTGTGATAGACTTGGGTGTCGATGCCCCGCTTCTGCCCGTTGCCGAGGTCGATGATCTCCTTCGGCTCGCCGAAATAGACGCCGCCGGTCAGTTCGCGCACGATGAGGATATCGAGACCCTCGACCAGTTCCGGCTTCAACGAGGACGCGTTGGCAAGCGCGGGATAGCAGATCGCCGGGCGCAGGTTGGCGAAGAGCTCGAGATCCTTGCGCAGGCGCAGGAGGCCCGCCTCCGGCCGCACCTCATAGGGCACCGCATCCCATTTCGGTCCGCCGACGGCGCCGAAGAGCACGGCATCGGCGGCAAGCGCCTTGGCCATGTCCCCTTCCGAGATCGCCGCGCCATGGGCGTCATAGGCGGAGCCACCCACAAGGCCCTCGTCCGTCACGAAGCCGGCACCAAGTTCGGCATTCATGTAGTCGATGATTTTGCGGACTTCCGCCATGGCTTCCGGGCCGATGCCGTCGCCGGGCAGAAGGAAGAGATTGCGCACAGTCATGGATCATCCTCTTGCGGGGAAACAACTGCATGTTCCCTTTCCCACCCGATTTAAGGATGAGAACATGCAGCACTTTAAGGGCTACAGCTACCGTCGTGCGTCCGAGAAGACCAAGCGGCGCTGCAGCGCTCTTAGCGCAACTTCGTATCGAGGGAAATCGCGCCGCCGAAAGAATTGTGCGCGGCGCCGGATGCCGGTGCATCGTCCTCTCCGCTTGACGGAGTGATGGTGTACCACTCGAATGGCCGATCGCAACCCGAGCGGCAGGCATCACGAGCCTTGACGGTTGCCCTACTGCATGTCTCCCTAAAGCGACCTCGATTTATGGACCAAGACATGCGCCAATTCGAAGTGCTACGGCGAGCTTTGCGCGTCCGATTGCGTCTGATAAGACGCGCGGCACTTTAGGCGGGACCTCTGACTCTCTGCGCCCGAGACGCCCTTTTCCGGCCCTGCCGGTCCTGCTAGCGAAAGGAACATCAATGACCGTCAACGTTTCGCTCAACCCTGCCCTCGTCCGCTGGACCGGACACGAAGGCCTGCCGCGCTTCGATGCCGTGAAAGACGAGGATTTCGCGCCCGCCTTCGATGCGGCGCTTGCTGCCCATGAAGCAGAGATCGAGGCGATCGCCAACAATCCGGAGCCGCCGACCTTCGAGAACACCATCGTCGCGCTGGAGATCGCCGGCGATGAACTTTCGCGCGTCTCGGCGCTCTTCTGGAACAAGGCGGGTGCCCACACCAACGACCTGATCCAGGCGCTCGAGCGCGAGATCGCGCCGAAGATGTCGCGGCACTACTCGAAGATCGGCACGAATCCCGTGCTCTTCGCCCGCATTGATGCGCTGTGGGAGAAGCGTGAGGACATGGGGCTCGACCTCGAGGCGATGCGAGTCCTCGAGCGTCACTGGAAGGGTTTCGTCAAGTCCGGGGCGAAGCTCGACAAGCCGGACCAGGAGCGCCTTGCAGAGATCAACGAGAGGCTTGCCGGCCTCGGAGCGAAGTTCGGCCAGAACGTGCTTGGTGACGAGAAGCTGTGGGCGCTGGTGCTTGCGAGCGAGGAGGAACTGGCGGGCCTGCCGGATTTCCTTCTCGACTCCATGGCGGCTGCGGCTCGCGACCGGGGCGAGGACGGCAAATATGCGGTGACGCTATCGCGCTCGATCATCGAGCCCTTCCTGACCTTCTCCGAAAACCGGGAACTGCGCGAGCAGGCGTTCAAGGCCTGGATCGCGCGCGGCGAAAACGGCGGCGACACCGACAATCGCGCCATCATCGCCGAGACGCTCTCGCTCCGGGCGGAAAAGGCGAGGCTGCTCGGCTACGAGAACTATGCGGCGTTGAAGCTGGACGACACCATGGCGAAGACAGCCGAGACGGTGAACGGTCTCCTGATGCAGGTCTGGGAAAAGGCGGCCGCACGCGCCCGCGAGGAAGAGGCGGAGCTTGCGAAACTGATCGCCGCCGAAGGCCGCAACCACGAGGTCATGCCCTGGGATTGGCGCCACTATGCCGAAAAGCTCAGGGCCGAGACGTTCAGCTTCTCGGAAAGCGAACTGAAGCCCTATCTCCAGCTCGAGAAGATCATCGACGCCTGTTTCGCCGTCGCCCATCGCCTGTTCGGCATCACGGCCACGGAGAAGAAAGGCATCGCCGCCTATCATCCGGATGTCCGCGTCTTCGAGATCCGCGATGCCCAGGGCAGGCTGGTGGCGCTATTCCTGGGCGACTATTTCGCCCGCTCGTCCAAACGTTCCGGCGCCTGGATGAGCTCGTTTCAGTCGCAGCATAAGCTTCCGCTCAAGAATGGCGCGACCGGCGAAATCCCGATCATCTACAATGTCTGCAACTTCGCGAAACCCGCCGAAGGCAAGCCGGCGCTGCTCTCGCTCGACGATGCCCGCACGCTGTTCCACGAGTTCGGGCATGCGCTGCACGGCATGCTCTCCAACGTCACCTATCCGTCAGTATCGGGCACCGGCGTTTCGCGCGATTTCGTCGAACTGCCGTCGCAGCTTTACGAGCACTGGCTGACCGTGCCGGAGATCCTCAAAACCTATGCCGTACACTACCGGACCGGCGCGCCGATGCCGGAGGCGCTGCTCGAAAAAGTGCTCGCCGCCCGGACTTTCAATTCCGGCTTCGCGACGGTGGAATTCACCTCGTCGGCGCTCGTCGACATGGCCTATCACACGGCGGAAGCGACATCCGACCCGAAGGCGCTGGAGGCGGCGACGCTCGAAAGCATCGGCATGCCGCAGTCGATCGTCATGCGCCACCGCAGCCCGCATTTCCTGCATGTCTTCTCGGGCGACGGCTATTCCGCCGGCTACTATTCCTACATGTGGTCGGAAGTGCTCGATGCCGACGCCTTCGCCGCTTTCGAGGAAACCGGCAATCCCTTCGACCCGGAAATGGCGGCGAGACTCAAGGCCCACATCTATTCCGTCGGCGGCGCCATCGACCCGGAAGACGCCTACAAGGCCTTCCGCGGCAAGCTGCCGAGCCCGGACGCGATGCTGGCGAAGAGAGGATTGGTGGCGCCGATTCTCTGAACTGTCGGCCTGGAAGTTTCCCCCACCCTAGCCTTCTCCCCGCCTGCGGGGAGAAGGTGCCGGCAGGCGGATGAGGGGGCCGAAAAGGCTAAAAATTGTAGTGCCTACCCCCCTGCTCCACCCCCAGCACGGCAAGCAAGTTCCGCATCCGCGTTGACGCAAGCTCCGGCTCGTCGAGCACATTTGCCTGGTCGGCCAGGCGGAAGATTTCTGCGTAGTGCAGAAGCCCACGGGCGGATTGCAGGCCGGCCGGAAGGGTGAAATGGCGCTGATGGCCGTTGAGCCAGGCCAGAAACACGACCCCGGCCTTGTAATATTGCGTCGGCGCCTCGAAGATCTTGCGCGACAGCGGCACGGTCGGCTCGATCACGCCGCGAAAGGTCGCGACATCGCCGGCCGCAAGCGCCGCAAGGGCCTTTGAAGCCGAGGGAGCAACGGCGTCGAAGATGCCGAGCAGGGCGTGGCTGTATTTCTCGCCGTCGCCCTCGATCAGTTCCGCATAGTTGAAGTCGTCGCCGGTGAAGCAGAGCACGCCCTCCGGCAGACCATCGCGAAGCCGCACTTCCTTGCCATTGTCGAGGAGCGAAATCTTGATGCCTTCGACTCTGGCGCTGTTCTCGCGAACGATGGAGAGCACCGTTTCCAGCGCCTCCTCGAAATTCTCCGAGCCCCAATAGCCCCTGAGCTGCGGGTCGAACATGTCGCCCAGCCAATGCAGCACCACCTTATCCTTGGCCTGGGACAGGATGCGGCCGTAGACGCGGCGGTAGTCGTCTGCGGAGCGCGCGACGCGGCCGAGCGCGCGGCTTGCCATCATGATCGCCCGCCCACCCTCGGCCTCGACGAAGCCGATCTGCTCCTCATAGGCGGCGATGACGTCCTCGACGGAGCGCGCATCCGCGGGTGCGAGCTGGTCGGTGCCGGCGCCGCAGGCAAGGTCGGCGCCGGGGACGCTGCGGGCCTCCGCAAGCGACCGGCGGATCAGCTCCTGCGCGCCCGCCCAGGAAAGTCCCATGCCGCGTTGGGCGGTATCCATAGCCTCTGCGATTTTGAAGCCGAGGCTCCAGAGATGGCGGCGGAAGGCCATGGTCGCATCCCAATCGATGGCCGGATTGCCCCACGGATCGGCGTCGTCGAGCGGGTTGGAGACGACATGGGCGGCCGCATAGGCGACGCGGCTGAAGCTTGGCACCGCTTCGGGTCGGGCGATCGGCGTTCCGCGGAACCGGTATTCTTCGACAGAGCCGTCTCGGTTCGGCAGCAGCAGGCTGGTCATCGGCGTTGATCCTCCTCGGTCTTGCGGAAGGAGTAATTTAGATCGTTCCAAATGACAAGTTGGAAAAATACAAGCCGGCAGATGTTGCGGTCACGCTTCTGCTATCGGCGTCCGCCTCGCGGCGGAGCCACGCTTGCGAGTTGCGATTAAGTCTTTGAATTACCGCAAGTTTCGGCAGTTATGCCATATGCTTTACCGGTGGTGCAGCCGTCCGGGCGGTTCCATCAGCAGTGCAAAAAAGTGAACTGAACCCTCTTGACGGGATTGGAACGATCCAATTATGTAGACCGTCAGAATGAAAAACCGGTGGGAGGCATCCATGGCGAAGGAGCGGGTGACGGTCGTCGACATTGCGCGTGCCGCCGGCGTGTCGAAGTCGACCGTGTCGCTGGTGCTGCAGAGCAGTCCGCTCGTCAACGAAGTGACGCGGGCCAAGGTGAATGCCGCCATCCGCGAGCTCGGCTATGTCTACAATCGCGGCGCCGCCAATCTGCGCCAGGCGAAATCGAAGATCATCGGCATCGTCGTAAACGATCTGACCAACAGCTTCTTTGCCGAGCTTGCCGTCGGCGTCGATTCGGTCGTGCAGGCGGCAGGCTTCGTGCAGTTCCTTGCCAATACGGGCGAAAGGATTGGGCGCCAGCGCGAGGTCATAGCCTCCATGCGCGAGCATGGCGTGTCGGGTCTGATCGTCTCGCCGGCGCGCGGCACGCAAGCCGCCGACCTGGCGCCGCTTGTCGCTAGCGGCATGCCCGTCGTGCTCGTCGTTCGCGACATTGCGGGTGCCGGGGTTTCGTCGCTGACCTCCGACAATCATGCCGGCGCCATTGCTGCCGTGCGCCATCTGGTCGAGCGTGGCCATCGCCGCATCGCCTTTCTCGGCGGCTTTCCCGATACCGCCGTCTTCGAGGCGCGCATGCACGGCTATCGCGATGCCCTTGGCGAGGCGGGATTGGACTCTCCAGAGGAGCTCGTCATCGGTTCGGCGCCGTCGCGCGCCGGCGGGGTCACGGCCATCGAACAGGCGATGATGCTGAAGGAGCGGCCGACGGCGGCACTCTGCTTCAATGACGCGGTCGCTTTCGGCGTCTGCGACGGGCTCAGGGCGCGGCGGCTGGAGCCGGGCGCGGATTTCGCCGTGATCGGCTTCGACGACGTTATTGAGGCGAAGACGGCGGTGCCGGCGCTGACCACGGTCTCGGTCGATCCGCAGGGCATGGGCGAGCGTGCGGCGGAATTGCTGTTGAAGCAGATCGGTGCCGGTCGCGCGGAGGCGCAAGCGATCGTCAGTCCGGTGCGGCTCGTCGTCCGCCAAAGCTGCGGTGCGCCGATCGAGCGCAGGGTGAAGGAGGTTTCGCCATGATTCGCTGGGGATTGATCGGCGCGAGCACGATCGCGCGCGAATGGGTGATCGGCGCCATCCGTGCGGCCGGCGGCGAGGTTGTCTCGGTGATGAGTTCGAGCGCCGAGCGGGGCGCGGCCTACGCCCAGGAAAACGGCATCGCCAGGGCGGCCGCCAACGTCGATGAGCTGGTCGGAGATCCGGATCTCCAGGCGGTCTATATCTCGACGACCAACGAACAGCATCACGACCAGGCGCTCGCGGCGATCCGCGCCGGCAAGCATGTGCTCTGTGAGAAGCCGCTGGCCCTGAACCTTAACGACGCCTGTGAAATGGTGTTGAAAGCGTGCGAGGCGGGCGTCGTGCTTGGCACCAATCACCACCTGCGCAATGCCGCGACCCACCGCACCATGCGCGAGGCGATCGCCGCGGGCCGCATCGGCAGGCCAATCGCGGCGCGCGTATTTCACGCCGTCTACCTGCCGCCACATCTGCAGGGCTGGCGGCTCGACAGGCCGGCGGCCGGCGGCGGCGTCATCCTCGATATCACCGTGCATGATGCGGACACGCTGCGTTTCGTGCTCGACGACGACCCGATCGAAGCGGTGGCGATCAGCCATAGCGCGGGTCTCAGCAAGGAGGGGCTTGAGGACGGCGTCATGGGCGTGTTGCGCTTCCGCTCCGGCGTCATCGCCCAGTTCCACGATGCCTTCACGACGAAATTCGCGGAGACCGGGCTCGAGGTGCACGGCACGGATGGCTCTCTCATCGGCCGCAACGTGATGACGCAGCGTCCCGTCGGCACCGTCACGCTGCGCAACGAAGAGGGTGAATTCGAACTGCCGCTCGACCACCGCAATCTCTACGAGACGGCGCTTCAAGCCTTTCATGCCGCCATCGAAGGGAAGGGCAGTCCTTCGGCTACAGGCGAGGACGGCGTGTGGTCGCTTGCGGCCGGCCTCGCGGTTTCAAAGTCTGCCGCCAACGGCATGGCGGTGCAGATCGAAACGGGGCTCTGAGGCGCAATGCCCACATTTTCCAGCAAGCACATCAGCTCGGCCGAAGCGGCGGCCCTCATTCCGGACGGCGCGGTGGTTTCGGTCTCCTCCTCGAGCGGGCTCGGCTGCCCGGACCTGATGCTGAAGGCGATCGGCGAGCGCTTCGACGCGACCGGCCACCCGCGGGATCTGACGACCCTGCATCCGATCGCCGCCGGCGACATGAGCGGCATCAAGGGCGTCGACCACATCGCCAGGAAGGGTCTCCTGAAGAAGATCATCGGCGGCTCCTATCCGTCCGGGCCGTCGAGCGCAGAGCCGCCGCTGATCTGGCAGATGATCGGTGCCAACGAAGTCGCCGCCTATAACATTCCGTCCGGCGTCCTCTTCGACATGCATCGCGAGGCGGCGGCCAAGCGGCCGGGGGTGATGACCAAGGTCGGCCTCGACACCTTCGTCGATCCGTTGCGCGAAGGCTGTGCCATGAATGCGGCGGCGGCCGCAGAGCCGGTCGTGAAGAAGATTTCCTTCGAGGGCGAGGACTGGCTCTATTTCAAGGCGATCGCGCCTGATGTTGCGATCATCCGCGCGACGACGGCGGACGAGCGCGGCAATCTCACCTATGAACATGAGGGCGCCTATCTCGGCGGCCTCGATCAGGCGCTTGCCGCCCGCAACAATGGCGGCGTCGTCATTGCCCAGGTGAAGCGCCTCGCCAGGGAAGGCTCGCTCAAGCCCCATGATGTGCGCGTTCCCGGCGTCCTCGTCGACTATGTCGTCGTCGATCCCGAACAGAAGCAGACGACGCAGACGCTCTACGACCCGGCGATCTCCGGCGAGATAATCCGGCCGCTCGACAGCTTCCGCCTGCCGGAATTCAACATCCAGAAGGTGGTCGCCCGCCGCGTTGCGCAGGAGCTCGAAGCCGGAAGCGCGGTCAATCTCGGCTTCGGCATTTCCGCCAACGTGCCGCGGATCCTTCTTGAAGAGGGATTGCACGGGGCTGTGACCTGGGTGATCGAGCAGGGCGCGGTCGGCGGCGTGCCGCTCCTCGACTTCGCCTTCGGCTGCGCCTCCAATGCCGATGCCTTCATGCCGTCGCCTCACCAGTTCACCTATTTCCAGGGCGCGGGTTTCGACGCTTCGCTGCTCTCCTTCCTGGAGATCGACCGCACGGGTTCTGTCAATGTCTCCAAGCTCAGCTTCCGCCCGCATGTGACGGCGGGGGCAGGGGGCTTCATCGACATCACCGCGCGTGCCAGAAAGATCGTCTTCTCCGGCATGTTCAATGCCGGCGCCAGGGTTGCAGCCGCTGATGGAAGGTTGGTCATCGAGAAGGAAGGCAAGCTCAAGAAGCTCGTCGACGGCGTCGAGCATGTCACCTTCTCCGGCCGGCGGGCGGTCGAACAGGGGCAGGACGTGACCTATGTCACCGAACGCGCGGTAATGAAGCTGACGCCGGAAGGAATCATGCTCACGGAGATCGCGCCAGGCGTCGACCTTCAGGAACATGTTCTCGGGCAATCCGAATTTCCCCTCATAGTTTGCGACAGGCTGAAGGTCATGGATGCGGCGCTGTTTCAGGAGGCGCCGATCGGGCTCAGGCTGCCGGCCAAGCCGCGGCGGGCGAATGCGGGAGGCGCCGATGCCTGACGACCGGATTCGCGTCGATATCGACGGCGCCGTTGCAATCTTGAGGATCGCGCGACCGGATAAGCTCAATGCCTTCGACATCGACATGCTGAAGGCGCTCGCCGCCGCCTGCGATCGGGTCGAGGCCGAGCCTGCCGTGCGCGTCGTGATCCTGACGGGCGAGGGCAAGGCCTTCTCCGCCGGCGGCGACATCAAGGCATGGGGCGGCATGGATCCGCACGCGTTCGGCCATGAGTGGGTGCGCTTCGGCCATCGCGTCTTCGAGCGGCTCGCGACGCTGCGCATGCCGGTGATTGCAGCGCTCAACGGGCACGCGCTCGGCGGCGGACTGGAACTCGCGGCGGCCGCGGATATCCGCATCGCCGAAAAGCAAGTGAAGATCGGCCTGCCGGAGACGAGCCTCGGCATGGTGCCCGGCTGGTCCGGCACGCAGCGTCTGGTCGTTCGGTTTGGCGCGCAGATCGTGCGGCGCATGGTGCTCGGCGGCGAGATGTTCTCGGGAGAAGAGGCAAAGGCCGAGGGCCTGATCGATCTCGTGGTGGAAACCGGGGCGGTGATGCGGACGGCGCGGGACTATGCGGCGCGCGTGGCCACCCGCGGTCCCGCGGCGCTCGAAGTATCGAAACTGATGATCGCCTCGGCGAATGGCGAGGACAAGGGCGCCGCAGTCGAGGCGCTGGGTTCGATCCTCGTAGCCAAGACCGGCGACCTCAAGGAAGGCGTCGCCGCCTTCGGCGAGAAACGCGAAGCCCGTTTCAAGGGAGAATGGTGATGACGGTTCTGGTGCGGCCAAAGGGGCTCGGCGATTTCAGGGTGCGCGAATTCCGCATGCTGATCGACGGCCAATGGGTTGCAGGTGCGGAAGGCCGCACGATCGAACGGATCGCGCCCGGCCACGGCGTCGTCGTCAGCCGCTATCAGGCGGCGACACGGGCGGATGCGGAACGGGCGATCGCCGCCGCCCGGCGCGCCTTCGATGACGGTCCCTGGCCGCGCATGACCGCGGCGGAGCGCTCGCGCATCCTGCTCAAGGCCGCCGATCTGATAGAGGCGCGCGGCGACGAGCTTGCCTTTCTCGATGCGATCGAATCCGGCAAGCCGATCAGCCAGGCGAAGGGGGAGCTTACGGGCGCGGCGGACATCTGGCGCTATGCGGCGGCACTCGCCCGCGAGCTGTCCGGCGAAAGCTACAACACGCTCGGCGACGGCACCCTCGGCGTCGTGCTGCGCGAGGCGATCGGGGTCGTCTCGATCATCACGCCCTGGAATTTCCCCTTCCTGATCGTCAGCCAGAAACTGCCATTCGCGCTCGCAGCCGGCTGCACGGCGATCGTGAAGCCATCGGAACTTACCTCCGCCTCGACGCTCGTCCTCGGCGAAATTCTTGAGGCCGCCGGGGTGCCGGCTGGTGCCGTCAACATCATCGTCGGAACCGGGCCGGAGGCGGGCGCGCCGCTCACCAGCCACCCGGAAGTCGACATGGTCTCCTTCACCGGCTCGACGGGGGTCGGCCGGCTCACCATGGCCAATGCCGCCCAGACCTTAAAGAAGGTCTCGCTCGAGCTCGGCGGCAAGAACCCGCAGATCGTCTTCCCCGACGCCAGTCTCGACGAATTCGTCGACGCTGCCGTTTTCGGCGCCTATTTCAATGCCGGAGAATGCTGCAATGCCGGTTCACGGCTGATCCTGCATCGCGACATTGCCGAGGAGGTGACGGCGCGCATCGCCAGCCTCTCCGCCAAGGTCAAGGTTGGCGATCCGCTCGACCCGGAGACCCAGGTCGGCGCGATCATCACCCCTGAGCACCTGGAAAAGATTGCCGGCTATATTTCCGCCGCGGCGAATGACGGTGCCACGATTGCGCAGGGCGGCGCGGCGCTCGACCTCGGCATGGGGCAGTTCATGGCCCCGACCATTTTATCGGCTGTGCGGCCGGACATGGCGATGGCACGCGAGGAAGTGTTCGGGCCGGTCCTTTCGGTGCTGACCTTCGAGACGACGGAAGAGGCGATCCGCACTGCCAATTCGATCGACTACGGCCTTTCGGCCGGCGTCTGGAGCCGCGACCTCGATACGTGTCTGACGATTGGACGGCGGGTGCGCGCTGGAACCATCTGGATGAACACCTTCATGGACGGCGCCGCGGAACTGCCCTTCGGCGGCTACCGTCAGTCGGGGCTCGGCCGCGAACTTGGGCGGCATGCGGTCGAGGACTATACGGAAACGAAGACGCTCAACATGCATATCGGCCGGCGTACCAACTGGTGGATGCGGCGCTGACGCTCCGGCGAACGGTGAAGTCGTCGCAGGCGGCGAAAAGGTGTAACGTATTGATTAGGCTTGCGGCAGAAGCCGCGAGCGATGCCGTCCGCGGGATAGGGGCGGCAA
This sequence comes from Sinorhizobium sojae CCBAU 05684, assembly GCF_002288525.1. Classification (NCBI taxonomy): domain Bacteria; kingdom Pseudomonadati; phylum Pseudomonadota; class Alphaproteobacteria; order Hyphomicrobiales; family Rhizobiaceae; genus Sinorhizobium; species Sinorhizobium sojae. The sequence continues at coordinate 3,283,015 of NZ_CP023067.1, read as the reverse complement.
AGGAGACAAGGCGGGAGGAAATTCTCCGCTTCGGTAACTTGCAAACGGGAGGAAAACGATGCGCAAGTTGATGACGACGACGGCTGTTGCGGCTCTGATGTTGGCGGCGACCGCGGCGCAAGCAGCCGAGAATGTGGAAGTGCTGCACTGGTGGACGTCGGGCGGCGAGGCGGCCGCACTTGAGGTTCTGAAGAAGGATCTGGAAAGCAAGGGCATCGGCTGGACCGACATGCCGGTTGCGGGGGGCGGCGGTACGGAGGCGATGACGGTGCTGCGTGCCCGCGTCACCTCCGGCAATCCGCCGACGGCGGTGCAGATGCTCGGCTTCGACATTCTCGACTGGGCCAAGGAAGGCGCGCTCGGCAATCTTGACGAGGTGGCTGAGAAGGAGGGCTGGGGGGGGGTGATCCCAGACGCGCTGCAGCAGTTCTCCAAATATGACGGCCACTGGATCGCCGCTCCGGTGAATGTCCATTCGACCAATTGGGTCTGGATCAACAAGGCGGCGCTTGACAAGGCCGGCGGCAAGGAGCCGACGACGTGGGAGGAACTGATCGCGCTGCTCGACAATTTCAAGGAGCAGGGCATCACGCCTGTCGCCCACGGCGGTCAGCCTTGGCAGGACGCGACGATCTTCGACGCGGTCGTGCTTTCACTCGGCAACGACTTCTACAAGCAGGCCTTCATCGACCTCGATCCGGCGGCGCTCGGCAGCGACAAGATGAAGGAGGCCTTCGACCGGATGACGAAGCTGCGCTCTTATGTGGACGACAACTTCTCCGGCCGCGACTGGAATCTCGCCTCGGCGATGGTGATCGAGGACAAGGCCGGCCTGCAGTTCATGGGCGACTGGGCGAAAGGCGAGTTCCTGAAGGCCGGCGAGACGCCGGGCGAGGACTTCGTCTGCATCCGCTTCCCCGGAACACAAGGCTCGGTCACCTTCAACTCCGACCAGTTCGCGATGTTTGAGGTTTCTGAGGAGAAGGTACCGGCGCAGCTGGCGATGGCGTCTGCCATTTTGAGCCCGACCTTCCAGTCGGCCTTCAATGTCGTCAAGGGGTCGGTTCCTGCCCGCACCGACGTTTCGGACGCCGATTTCGATGCCTGCGGCAAGAAAGGGATCAAGGATCTCGCCGAGGCCAATGCCAGTGGTACGCTTTACGGCTCCATGGCGCATGGCCATGCCAATCCGGCCTCCGTCAAGAACGCGATCTACGACGTGGTGACCCGTCACTTCAACGGCGAGATAAGCTCGGAAGAGGCGGTCGAGGAACTCGTCACGGCGGTCGAGTCGGCGAAGTAAGAAGAGGTTGCCCCTCATCCCGCTGCCGCGCCCTTCTCCCCGCACGCGGGGAGAAGGGACAAGCGGCGAGCTCCCGCATCCCTCTTTCCCTCTGGTGGGTGAGCGGCTGCGCCCGCCCCTCTCCCGCAGGCGGGAAGAGGCGACTTAAGGCGCTACGGCACGACACCTTCTCCCCGTGAGCGGGGAGAAGGTGCCGGCAGGCGGATGAGGGGCGAGCCCCCATGCAAAACGACAACGGTGGTAACGAACATGGATAGCCGCGCCCGGCTGCAGGAGCTTTTGCCGAAGCTCGTGCTCGCTCCCAGCTTTCTGATAGTCCTGGTCTTCGTCTACGGCTTCATCGTCTATACCGGCTTCCTGTCGATGACGAACAGCCGCATGCTGCCTTCCTATGATTTCGTCGGCTTGAGCAATTATACGAGGCTCTGGGCGCTGCCGCACTGGTGGCGTGCGATCAGCAATCTGGCGATCTTCGCGACGCTCTATATCGCGATCTGCTCGGTGCTGGGCCTGGCGCTCGCCATCCTGCTCGATCAGAAGATCCGCGCGGAAGGTTTCCTGCGGCCGATCTATCTCTATCCGATGGCGCTCTCCTTCATCGTCACGGGAACGGCATGGAAATGGTTCCTCGACCCCGGCATCGGGCTCGAGAACACCATGCATCTCTGGGGCTGGGAGAGCTTCTCCTTCGACTGGATCAAGGACCGCAATTTCGCGATCTATTGCGTCGTCATCGCCGCCGTCTGGCAATCGACCGGCTTCATCATGGCGATGTTCCTGGCGGGCCTTCGCGGCGTCGACAACGAGATCATCAAGGCCGCCCAGATCGACGGGGCGACGACGCCGACCATCTATCGGCGCATCATTATCCCGCTGATGCGTCCGGTCTTCCTCTCGGCCTTCGTCGTCCTCGCCCATCTCGCGATCAAGGCCTATGACCTCATCATCGCGCTCACCGGCGGCGGGCCGGGCCAGGCGACAGAGCTGCCCGCGACCTTCATGTATTCCTACACCTTCACGCGCAACCAGATGGCCATCGGCGCCTCGTCGGCGATCATCATGCTGGTGATGATCTTCTCGATCATCGTTCCCTATCTCTATTCGGAAATCCGGGGAGGAAAACGCTAATGGGCGCGGCGAGACCCGAAAACGTCATCTCCCATGATCGCCTGACGCGGGCGCTGATTTACCTGGCGCTGATCCTCTTCGCGCTCTACTCGCTGCTGCCGCTTTATGTGATGGTGGTGAATTCCTTAAAGCCGCTCGATGAGATCCGCCAGGGCGGCATGCTGAACCTGCCTCAGACCTGGACGATCGAGCCTTGGCTTTCCGCCTGGTCGACCGCGCAGATCGGCGTGCAGCCGACCGGCCTTCGCCCCTTCTTCATCAACTCGATCCTGATGGTGGTGCCGGCGGTGGCGATCTCGACGATGATCGGCGCGCTCAACGGCTATGTGCTGACGAAGTGGCGCTTCCCCGGTGCGAACATCGTCTTCGGCATGCTCTTGCTCTCCTGCTTCATCCCGTTCCAGATCGTGCTCATCCCGATGGCGCGTATTCTCGGCGTCTTCGGCCTTGCCGGGTCGATATGGGGGCTGATCCTCGTGCATGTGGTTTACGGCATCGGCTTCACGACGCTCTATTTCCGCAACTATTACGAGGCGTTTCCAACCGAACTCGTGCGGGCGGCGCAGATCGACGGCGCCGGCTTCTTCCAGATATTCCGGCGCATCCTGCTGCCTTCCTCCGGGCCGATCATCGTCGTCTCGGTCATCTGGCAGTTCACCAATATCTGGAACGACTTCCTGTTCGGCGCCTCCTTTTCAGGCCCCTTTTCGACGCCGATGACGGTTGCGCTCAACAACCTCGTGAGTTCCTCGACCGGGGTCAAGGAATACAACGTCCACTTCGCGGGCGCGATCCTCGCCGCCCTGCCAACGCTCATCGTCTACGTCGTATCCGGCCGCTACTTCGTCCGCGGGCTGATGGCCGGCGCCGTGAAAGGATAAGCCCATGTCATTCCTGAAGATCAGTCACCTGCGCAAATCCTACGGCTCGCTCGAGATCCTGAAGGACATCGATCTCGAGATCGAGGAGGGCGGTTTCCTCGTGCTCGTCGGCCCCTCCGGCTGCGGCAAGTCGACCCTTCTGAACGCGATCGCGGGGCTGGAGCCGATCACGTCCGGCGACATCGCCATCAATGGCCGCTCGGTTTCGGGCCTCCACCCGTCGAAGCGCGACATCGCCATGGTGTTCCAGTCCTACGCGCTCTATCCGAACATGACGGTCGCCGGCAACATCGCCTTCGGCATGGAGATCCGCGGCGTGCCGAAGGAAGAGCGCGAGAAGGCGATCCGCCAGGTCGCGGAGATGCTGCAGATCGACCACCTGCTCGACCGCAAGCCGAGCCAGCTTTCCGGCGGCCAGCGCCAGCGCGTCGCCATGGGCCGGGCACTGGTGCGTGAACCGCAGGTCTTCCTCTTCGACGAGCCGCTGTCGAACCTCGACGCAAAGCTGCGCGTCGATATGCGCACGGAGATCAAGCGCCTGCACAGCCGCATGAAGACGACGATCGTCTATGTGACGCATGACCAGATCGAGGCGATGACGCTTGCGACCAAGATCGCGGTCTTGAAGGACGGCGTGCTGCAGCAGTTCGGAACGCCGGCGGAGATCTACAACAACCCGGCCAACATGTTCGTCGCCGATTTCATGGGCTCGCCGGCGATGAACCTCCTGAGCGTCCGCGTCGAGACCGAAGGCGCGCAGGTCGCCGTGGCGCTGGAGCGGCCGAACGCCGAACCGCTGAAGCTCCTCGTCCCGCATGACGGCGCGCTTTCCGCCTATGCCGGCAGGGACGTCGTCTTTGGCATCCGTCCGGAGGCGCTGACCGATCCGGAAGGCGCCGACCGCAATGCAAAGTTCGTCACCGAAGGCGAATGCCTGATCGAGGTGGTCGAACCCGCCGGCTCCGACACCTTTGCCGTCACGAGGCTTGGCGGCAAGGAGATCGTCGCGCGGCTCCGGGCCGATGCGCGCATCGCGCCCGGTCAGACTTCGCGCCTTGCCTTCAATCTCGACAAGGCCGTGTTCTTCGATCCCGAGAGCGAGAAGCGGATCGCATGAGCGTGGCCGTGGCGGCAGAGCCGGATATCGTCATCATCGGTTCGGGCATCGGCGGCGCCACCGTCGCGGCTGGCCTTGCCGAGTCGGGTGCGGAAATCCTCATCCTGGAAGCGGGCGGCCATATCGAGGACCGGCCGGAGAACCGCGACCAGCGGGCGATCTTCCAGCGCGGTCATTTCCGGCCCAAGGAGACCTGGTACGAGGCGGGCGGCCTCGGCTTCAATCCCGGCAACTACTACAATGTCGGTGGTAATTCGAAATTCTACGGCGCGGTGCTCACCCGCTACCGCCGGGAGGATTTCGAGGAGATGGTCCATCTCGACGGCGTGTCACCGGCCTGGCCCTTTCCCTATGAGGAACTCGAGCCGTGGTATGCCAAGGCCGAAGAGCTCTACCAGGTGCGCGGGCGCCTCGGAGAGGATCCGACCGAGCCCCCTCACTCGAACGACTATCCGCATGGGCCGGTGCCGGACGAACCAGCGATCGCCAAGGTTCGCGAGCGCTTGCGCGGGCTTGGGCTTCATCCCTATTCGCTGCCGCTCGGCATCGATATCGAGCGTTGGCTTGCCAGGGGCAAGACGCCCTGGGATGCGCATCCGAACAGTTTCGACGGCAAGATGGACGCGGAAACCGCGGCACTGGCGAAGGCGCTCGAATATCCGAATGTCCGGCTGCAGACCGGCTCGCGCGTGACGCGGCTGTCACCCGCGCCGGACGGCAAGGCGATCGAGACGGTGCACTACATCAAGGACGGCACTGAGCGCCGCCTGGTGCCGAAGCTGGTAATCCTTTCGGCGGGCGCGGTGCAGTCAGCCGTCCTCTTGTTGCGTTCGGCCGATGAGCGCAACCCCGGCGGAATCGCCAACCGATCCGATCAGGTCGGCCGCAATTTCATGAATCACAATTCGAGTGCGGTCATTGCACTCAGCCCCTGGTACCGCAATGATTCCGTCTACCAGAAGACGTTCGGGCTCAATGATTTCTATCTGTCGGACGGCGAGGGCGGGCCGCCGCTCGGCAATATCCAGCTTCTCGGCCGCGTTTCCGGCGCTATTCTCAAGGCGAATTTGCGCTCGACGCCGGAATGGCTGCTGGAGCAGGTCTCCGCCCGCGCTATCGACTTCTACGCCATGAGCGAGGATCTGCCGTCGCCGGAAAGCCGGGTCATGGTCGATGGCGAGCGCATTCTTCTGCAATGGGTGCGCACCAACTGGCAGGCGCATCTGAAGCTCGTCGCCAGGCTCAAGGCCGTGCTCCGGCAGGCGGGTTTTCCAGTCGTGCTCGCGCGCGCCTTCGACAAGCGCACGCCCTCGCATCAATGCGGAACCGTCCGGATCGGTAATGATCCGGAAAAGGCGCCACTCGATGTCTATTGCCGCGCCTTCGATCATCCGAATCTCTTCGTGGTCGACGCGAGCTTCCTGCCAACCTCGGCCGCCGTCAATCCGGCGCTGACGGTCGCGGCCCAGGCGCTGCGCGTCGCCGACCACATCGCCAGAGCGGGATGAGGAAAAGTGTGCTCGGTTTTCCGCCCACATCCCGCTCTAACTTTAGAATCGATCACGTTTATGATTTTGGGTCGAGACGACCCAAAATCATCGTGATCTAAGGAGGGGCTCCGGTCATGACGCAGGGGACGCGACGGATCGCGATCGTCACCGGCGGCCGGCGCGGCATCGGGCGCGGCATCGCCCGCGCGCTGGCTGCAAGCGGCTTCGACATTGCGATCACCGGGATAGGCGACGCGGAGGGCGTCGAACCGGTGATAGCCGATCTCGAGGCGCTCGGGGCCCGCTCGATTTTCCTGAAGGCGGACCTCGCCGACGTGGCGAGCCATCAGACGACCGTTGACGCAGTGGTCGACGCCTTCGGCCGGATCGATTGCCTCGTCAACAATGCCGGCATCGCCTCCGTCATGCGCGGCGACTTCCTCGACCTGAGACCTGAAAATTTCGACACGATCATTGGCGTCAATCTGCGCGGCACCGTCTTCTTCACCCAGGCAGTCGTGAAGGCGATGCTTGCGGCGCAAGCGGGCGCGCCGCGTTCGATCGTCAACATCACCTCGGTATCCGCGGCGATGACCTCGCCGGAACGGCTCGACTATTGCATGAGCAAGGCGGGGCTCGCTGCCTTCAGCCAGGGGCTGGCGCTCCGGCTTGCCGAGACCGGCATCGCGGTCTTCGAGGTCCGCCCCGGCATCATCCGCTCCGACATGACCGCGACGGTTTCCGGCAAATACGACGCCCTGATCGCCGGCGGGCTGGTGCCGATGCGGCGCTGGGGCGAGCCGGGCGATATCGGCAACATCGTCGCCGGGCTCGCCAGCGGCAGGTTCGGCTTCGCTACCGGCTCGGTAATCCAGGCCGACGGCGGGCTGTCGATCGGACGGTTGTGAGGCGGAGTGGGGCCGCCCCTCACCCTAACCTCTCTCCCCGCTCGCGGGGAGAGAGACGTGCCCGGCGAAGGCTGGCGCTCATTTGGCGACGGCGGTTCCGCGAGTCCCTTCTCCCCGCAAGCGGGGAAAAGGTGGCGGCAGCCGGATGAGGGGCGGCCAAGGGCGAGTGAACGACAATAACCGCGCCGGAAGCGCGGAACTTGAGGACGTGTGAATGGGCTACGACTACATCATCACCGGTGCCGGTCCTGCCGGCTGCGTGCTTGCCAACCGACTGAGCGAGGATCCGACGGTCAAGGTGCTGCTGCTGGAGGCTGGTGGTGGCGACTGGAACCCGCTGTTCCACATGCCGGCGGGCTTTGCCAAGATGACCAAGGGCGTGGCGAGCTGGGGCTGGCATACGGTGCCGCAGAAGCACATGGAGGGCAGGGTGCTGCGCTACACCCAGGCGAAGGTGATCGGCGGCGGCTCGTCGATCAATGCGCAGCTCTATACGCGCGGCAACGCGGTCGATTACGATCTCTGGGCACGCGAGGACGGTTGCACCGGCTGGGACTACCGTAGCGTGCTCCCCTATTTCAAGCGCGCCGAGGACAATGAGCGCTTCGCCGACGACTACCATGCCTATGGCGGTCCGCTCGGCGTCTCGATGCCGGTCTCGGCAATGCCGATCTGCGACGCCTATATTCGCGCCGGCCAGGAGCTCGGCATTCCCTACAATCACGATTTCAATGGCAGCCGGCAGGCGGGGATCGGCTTTTACCAGCTGACCCAGCGCAATCGCCGGCGCTCCTCGGCTTCGCTCGCCTATCTGGCGCCGATCAGGGAGCGGAAGAACCTCACGGTGCGCACCGGCGCCCGGGTCGCCCGCATCCTGCTCGAAGGCCGGCGTGCCGCCGGCGTCGAAGTCGTGACGGACGGGGGCGGCGAAACCATCCGGGCCGAGCGCGAGGTGCTCGTCACCTCGGGCGCGATCGGCTCGCCGAAGCTGCTTCTGCAATCCGGTATCGGCCCGGCCGATCACCTGCGCGCGGTCGGCGTCGAGGTGCTGCACGATCTCCCCGGCGTCGGCGGCAATCTCCAGGATCACCTCGACCTTTTCGTCATCTGCGAATGCACCGGCGACCACACCTATGACAATGTGGCCAAGCTGCACCGCACGCTGTGGGCCGGGCTGCAATATGTGCTGTTCCGCACCGGTCCCGTCGCCTCGTCGCTCTTCGAGACCGGCGGTTTCTGGTATGCGGATCCGGACGCCCGTTCGCCGGACATCCAGTTTCATCTCGGCCTTGGCTCGGGCATCGAGGCCGGTGTCGCCCGGCTCAGGAATGCCGGCGTGACGCTCAATTCCGCCTATCTGCATCCGCGCTCGCGCGGCACCGTGCGGCTTTCCTCGGCCGATCCGAACGCGGCACCGCTCATCGATCCGAACTATTGGGAGGATCCGCACGACCGGAAAATGTCCATCGAGGGCCTCAGGATCGCCCGCGAGATCATGCAGCAGCCGGCGCTCAAGCCCTTCGTTCTGGCCGAACGGTTGCCGGGGCCGGAGATCGGGACCGAGGAGCAGCTCTTCGACTATGGATGCGCCAATGCCAAAACCGATCACCACCCGGTCGGCACCTGCAAGATGGGGACCGATGCACTGGCCGTCGTCGATCCCGAGCTTCGGGTCCGCGGGATCGATGGGCTTCGCGTCTGCGACAGCTCGGTTATGCCGCGGGTGCCCTCCTGCAACACCAACGGGCCGACGATCATGGTGGGCGAGAAGGGGGCCGACATCATCCGCGGCCTGCCGCCGCTGCCGCCGGCGCTCTTCCAGCACGAGCGCAACGACACCAGGCCGCGCGCCCGCGCCGATATGCGCTGACCGTGACGACCGGCGGATAGGGCGCCGAGACGTGTCCGTTTCCGACCCACGGCGCCCGGTGTCTTGTTCAGACGCGCCAACGTCGCTGCAGCGCTTTAAATTGCTGCCGAATTCATCCTTAGATCGAATAGGATCTGAGACATTATCCCGTAGCTATCCGGATTTGATTCGATGACATTGATCGAGCCGCGCCCCTTCCTGACCTCCCTCTTCGAGGCCGCCGTCACTGCGGCCGATCCAGAAGCCGCCATTCGCGCCCATCTGCCGGCGCGGCCCAAGGGGCGGACGATCGTCGTCGGCGCCGGCAAGGCGGCAAGCCAGATGGCGGCCGCCTTCGAGCGGCTCTGGGACGGCCCGCTCGAGGGCACCGTCGTGGCGCGGCACGGACCGATCGAGGCATGCAAGCGCATCGAAGTGCTGCAATCGGCGCATCCGGTGCCGGACGAGGCAGGGCTCGTCGGCTCGGCAGCGCTCATCGAACGGGTGCAAGGGCTGAGCGAAGACGATCTCGTGGTGGCGCTGATTTCCGGCGGCGGCTCGGCGCTGCTGCCTGCGCCGCCCACGGGTCTGACGCTTGAGGACGAAATAGCCGTCAACCGGGCGCTGCTTGCTTCCGGCGCGCCGATCTCGGCAATGAACGTGGTGCGCAAACATGTTTCCCGCATCAAGGGCGGACGGCTCGCCCGGGCGGCATCGCCGGCGCGGGTCGTCAGCCTCGTCGTTTCCGACGTCCCGGGCGACAACCCGGCCTTCGTCGCCTCCGGGCCGACGGTGCCGGACCGGTCGAGCCTTGAGGAGGCGCGCGAGATCGTTTCCCGCTACGCCATGGCTTTGCCGGAGCGGGTGATGGCACATCTCTCTTCCGATGCCGCCCGTGCGCCGAGCCCCGACGACCCGGCTTTTATCGGCAACGAAGTCCATGTGATCGCCTCCGCGACCGTGTCGCTCGAGGCGGCCGCGGCGCGCGCCCGTGAGGCGGGCATCGAGGCGGTCATTCTTTCGGATGCGATCGAGGGCGAGGCGCGCGACATCGGCCGCATGCATGCGGCGCTGGCGCGGGAGGTGGCCACACGCAACCGTCCGGCTACCAAGCCCGTCGTGCTGCTTTCCGGCGGCGAGACGACCGTCACCATTTCCGGCAACGCCTACGGCAAGGGCGGGCGCAACAGCGAGTTGCTCTTGTCGTTGGCGCTCGACATCGACGGCGTTCCGGGCATCGATGCGCTCGCCGCCGACACCGACGGCATCGACGGCTCGGAAGACAATGCCGGCGCGTTTGCCGACGGGGCGAGCATCGCCCGCATGCGGGCGGCAGGCATCGACCCGCGGGCCCATCTCGCCCGCCACGACGCCTGGTCCGCCTTTTCGGCGAGCGGCGACCTGTTCGTGCCCGGCCCGACCGGCACCAACGTCAATGATTTCCGGGCGATACTGATACGCTGAGTTGATTGAGGTGTGGAGCGGGCCTGGAAACGGAAGGCGTGTGAATGCCCCTCCCCACAGGTGGGAGGGGCTTAGCAATCTCCTGTCAATTCTCGAACCAACAGGCAGGGACGGTGCGGCAAGTTAGCTCTCCCCCTTGTTAGGAGGGGTTGGGGGGGTCTTGTTACCCTAATCTATCCGTGCGGTTACTTCACCCGCTTCAGCGCATCGCCGAGGATCGAGACGATCCCGGAGATGTGCTGTTTTTCGGCGATCAGCGGCGGCGAGAAGGCGATGATGTCGCCGGTGACCCGGATCATCAGCCCTTTCTCGAAGCAGTCGACGAAGACGTCATAGGCGCGGGCTCCGGGTGCTCCATCGCGCGGGCTGAGTTCGATGCCGGCAATAAGGCCGATGGTGCGGATGTCGATCACATCCCGCAGGCCCTTCAGCGAATGCATCGCGTCGTGCCAGTCCTCTTGCAGTTCCGCGGCGCGCGTCATCAGGCCTTCGTCGCGGTAGATGTCGAGCGTGGCGATGCCGGCGGCGCAGGCGGCCGGATGGCCGGAATAGGTGTAGCCGTGGAAGAGTTCGATCTGGCCTTCCGGCCCATGCATCAGCGCGTCGTGCACCTTGCGGCTGACGAAGACCGCGCCCATCGGGATTGCACCATTGGTGAGGCCCTTGGCGGTGGTGACGATATCCGGCGTCACGCCGAAATAATCGGTGGCGAAGGCGGCGCCGAGGCGGCCGAAGCCGGTGATCACCTCGTCGAAGATCAACAGGATGCCGTGCCTGTCGCAGATCGCCCGCAGCCTTTCGAGATAGCCCTTCGGCGGGATCAGGACGCCGGTCGAACCGGCGATGGGCTCGACGATGCAGGCGGCGATCGTCTCGGCGCCGTGCAGCGCCACCAGCCTTTCGAGATCGTCGGCGAGTTCGGCGCCGTGCTCCGGCTGTCCTTTGACGAAGCCATTCTTGGCAAGATCATGCGTGTGACGCAGATGATCGGAACCGGGAAGCTGCGGGAAGACCCGGCGGTTGTTGACAATGCCGCCGACGGAAATGCCGCCGAAGCCGACGCCATGATAACCGCGCTCGCGGCCGATCAGCCGTGTGCGCGTGGCCTGACCGATGGAGCGCTGATAGGCGAGCGCGATTTTCAAGGCCGTGTCGACCGATTCCGAGCCTGAGCCGGTGAAGAATATCCGGTCGAGCCTGGCGTCGGGGCCGCCGGGGGCGATTTCGGCAAGCCGCTCGGCAAAGTCGAAGGCGATCGGATGGCCCATCTGGAAGGAGGGGGCATAGTCCATCGTCGAAAGCTGGCGCTCGACCGCAGCGGCGATCTGCCGGCGGCCGTGGCCGGCATTGACGCACCAGAGGCCGGCCGTGCCGTCGAGAATCCGGCGGCCATCGACGCTGGTGTAGTGCATGCCTTCGGCCGAGGCGAGCAGGCGGGGCGCCGCCTTGAACTGGCGGTTGGCGGTAAAGGGCATCCAGTAGCTGTCGAGAATCGGAGCGTTGGGCTTGTCGTGGGCGTTCATGGCATCCTCCTATGGTCGCGCGATTGACGCCATGATTTGAATACCCGAACAAGTCCTTTTCTTCGATTGCCTAACACATTGTATTTGTTAGTGAGGAGCTGATAGAATTTCGGTATTCCGAACAAGATCAACACGGGACTTGCGATGAGCGTTGATATCGGCAACCGCCTGCGCCATGTGCGGCTGATGCATAATCTCTCCCAGCGCGAACTCGCCAAGCGCGCGGGCGTCACAAATTCCACGATCTCGCTGATCGAATCCAACGCCTCCAACCCGTCGGTTGGCGCCTTGAAGCGCATCCTCGACGGCATCCCGATCGGGCTTGCCGAGTTCTTCTCCTTCGAGCCGGAAAAGCCGCGCAAGGCCTTTTATGCGGCGGAGGAGCTGATGGAGATCGGCAAGGGACCGATTTCCTATCGCCAGATCGGCGACAATCTCTTCGGCCGCAGCCTGCAGATCCTAAAGGAGTGTTACCAGCCGGGGGCAGATACCGGCAAGGTGCCGCTGGTGCACGAGGGCGAGGAGGGCGGGATCGTGCTCTCGGGGAGACTGGAGGTGACCGTCGACGAGGAAAGGCGCATTCTCGGGCCGGGCGACGCCTATTACTTCGAAAGCCGCCGGCCGCACCGCTTCCGCTGCGTCGGGCCGGTACCTTGCGAGGTGATCAGCGCCTGCACGCCGCCGACATTTTGAGGAAGGGACTCGCGGGACCCCTTCCGGCCTTCTCGAGCGGCGTCTTACCGGACACGTCCCCTCTCCCCGCGTGCGGGGAGAGGGGAAGGGTGAGGGCATTTTGAGGTTAGGTGAGGTCCACCTAAACCTTCACGAAAGCCGCGCGCAGGCGGCAGCGATGCGGGTGAGTGCTTCGGTCAACTCCGCCTCCGACGTCGCGTAGGAGATGCGGAAATAGGGTGAAAGCCCGAAGGCGGAGCCGGGGACGACGGCGACATGCGCGTCTTCCAGCAGATAGGCGCAGAAATCCGCGTCCGTCCCAATCCGCTTACCGATGGGCGTCACCTTGCCGAGCATGCCGGCGCAGCCGGAGAAGGTATAGAAGGCCCCTTCGGGGACGCGGCAGTCGAGGCCCTCGATCGCATTCAGGCCGGTGACGACGAGGTCGCGGCGGCGCTTGAAGCTTGCGGTGCGCTCCTTCAGAAAGTCCTGCGGGCCGGTGAGCGCCGCGACCGAGGCGGCCTGGCTGACCGAGGAGGGGCAGGAGGTCGACTGGCTCTGCACCACCGCCATGGCCTTGATCAGGTCGCACGGGCCGCCGGCATAGCCGATCCGCCAGCCGGTCATCGCATAGGCTTTCGATACGCCGTTGACGGTGAGGGTGCGGTCTTTCAGCCGGGGCTCGAGCTGAGCGGGTGTGACGAAGCGGAGGTCGTCATAGACGATATGCTCGTACATATCGTCGACCAGCAGCCAGAGATGCGGATGCCTGAGCAGCACGTCGAGAAGCGGCCGGTAGTCGTCGGCGCCGTAGGCGGCACCCGAGGGGTTCGACGGCGAATTCAAGAGCACCCAGCGCGTGCGGGGCGTGATCGCCGCCTCGAGCTTTTCCGCGGTGAGCCGGAAGCCCGAGGATGCGTTGCAGGGGATCAAGACCGGCCTGCCTCCCGCAATCTCAACGATGTCCGAATAGGAGGTCCAGTAGGGCGTCGGGATGATCACCTCGTCGCCGGAATCGACGGTCGCCATCATGGCGTTGAACAGGACCTGCTTGGCGCCGGTGCCAACGGTGATCTCGTCCAGCGCATAGGCGAGCCCGTTCTCGCGCTCGAATTTCTCGCGGATTGCTGCTTTCAGCTCCACCGTTCCGTCGAGCGCCGTATATTTCGTCTCGCCGCGCTGGATCGCCTCCCAGGCAGCCTGCTTGACATGGTCCGGCGTGTCGAAATCCGGCTCGCCGGCGCCGAGGATGATCACCGGCTTGCCCTCGCGCTTCATCGCACCGGCGCGGGCGCCGATCTTCAGAATTTCCGAAACGCCGATCGAGGAAATCCGCGAGGCGGGCCGAAAGCCCGCCTCCTTGACCGTGGCATTGATGGTCATGGTCGAACCCTATTCGCCAATCATTCGATGTCGAACGAGACGCCCTGCGCCAGCGGCAGAGCCTTCGAATAGTTCACCGTGTTGGTGGCCCGGCGCATATAGGTCTTCCAGGCGTCGGAGCCCGATTCGCGCCCGCCGCCGGTCTCCTTCTCACCGCCGAAGGCGCCGCCGATTTCCGCACCGGAGGTGCCGATATTAACATTGGCGATGCCGCAATCCGAGCCGTCTGCCGCCAGGAAGCGTTCAGATTCCTGCATGTCGCGGGTGAAGATCGAGGAGGAAAGCCCGGCCGCAACGGCATTGTGCTCGGCGAGCACCGCGTCGAAGTCGCTGTACTTCATGACATAGAGGATCGGCGCGAAGGTCTCTTCGAGAACTGGGCCCTCCTGCTTCGGCATCTCGACCACCGCCGGCTTCACATAGTAGCCGTTGTCGTAGCCGAGCTCGACGCGTTCGCCGCCGGTGACCGCACCGCCATGGGCCTTCGCTTCAGTGATCGCCTTCTGCATGTTGTCGAAGGCGGCCTTGTCGACGAGCGGCCCGACGAGAGCCGAGCTTTCCAGCGGATTGCCGACGGAGACCGACTGATAGGCCTTCTTTAGCCGTGGCACGAGTTGATCATAGACGCTTTCATGAACGAACAGACGCCGCAGCGTCGTGCAGCGCTGGCCGGCAGTGCCCATGGCCCCGAAGGCGATGGCGCGCAGCGCCATGTCGAGGTCCGCCGTCGGGCAGACGATTCCGGCATTGTTGCCGCCGAGTTCAAGGATCGCCCGGGCGAAGCGCTTCGCAAGTCGCGGACCGACTTCGCGCCCCATGCGGGTGGAGCCGGTCGCCGAGACGAGCGGCACCTTCGGATGGTCGACGAGCACCTCGCCGATCGACCGGTCACCGATCAGCACCTGCGACAGGCCCTCTGGCGCGTCGCCGAAGCGGGCGAGGGCGCGCTTAAGGATCGCCTGGCAGGCAAGCGCGGTGAGCGGCGTCTTCTCCGACGGTTTCCAGACGACGGCGTCGCCGCAGACGAGGGCCAGCGCCGCGTTCCACGACCAGACCGCGACCGGGAAGTTGAAGGCGGAGATGATGCCGACGACGCCGAGCGGATGCCAGGTCTCCATCATGCGGTGACCGGGTCGCTCGGTGGCGATCGTCAGCCCGTAAAGCTGCCGGGAGAGGCCGACGGCGAAATCGCAGATGTCGATCATCTCCTGCACTTCGCCGAGACCTTCGGACGGTATCTTGCCGGCTTCGATCGAGACCAGTCGGCCGAGGTCGGTCTTGAAGACGCGCAGTTCTTCGCCGAGCAGGCGCACGAGCTCGCCGCGCTTCGGCGCCGGCACCAGGCGCCAGGCGCGGAAGGCTTCGTCCGCCTTTTCGATCTTCCTGGCGGCTTCTTCCGCCGAGTCGGTCCTAAGACTTGCAATCTGTTTGCCGGTGACCGGGCTGAAGGACGGCATGTCGCCGCCGGTGTAAGCTTCCTTGGAAACGCCCATTTTTTCGAGGAGGGCTGCTGCCTCCTCGGCGACGTCGACTTTCGTGGCTGCAATATTCATGTGCTGACTCCCGTTTGATCTTGTCGTTTGGCTGTGGCGGCTCCGGGCGGAAAACCGCGCACACTTTTCCTCATCCCGCGCTAGCCGAACCGCACGCTGCCGAGCCTTCCCGGCGAGGTGATCGGCTTGAGACCGGCCGCCATTTCCTTCAGTTTTTCCGGCGTGTAGAAATCGTAATAGGCTTGGTTGCGGCGGCCGATCGCGTGCTCCGCACTGAAGCTGCCGTGATACTGCTCCACCGCGACGGCGAAGACCCATTCGCGCAGGCGCTGCTCGAAACTCGGTTCGTCCAAGAGCGGGCTATCCTTCTCGACAACCAGATTGAAGTGCACGCCGCCATCGCCGATATGGCCGAAATCGCAGACGGTGACGCCCGGAAACTGCGCCGACATCTCCGTCTTCATATGGTCGCAGAAGGCCATGATGTCACCCCGGCGGAAGGAAAGGTCGAAGGCGAACAGCTTGCCGAAATGCTTCACCCCTTCCGAAAGCGCATGGCGTAGCGCCCAGGTCTCGTGCGGCGGCCCGATGAAGCCGTCGGCGAGCGGCGCGTCATCCATTCCCCAGATCTCCGCCAGCACGCTTTCGAGCACCGCGTCGAGCGATTGCTCGCCTTCGCGCGGCGTCCATGTGCGGGAGATCTCGGCGAGGATCACATAGTCCGGTATGTTTCCGCCCTGGAACGGGTTCTTCAGCGACGGCACATGGGCGAAAGCCGCGGCGATCGCATTTCTCGACATCCCCTCGAAGGCGGAGAGATAGGCGCCAAGCCGTTCCTCCATCGCCTTGAGCAGCGGCAGCACATGCGCGCCGCCCGAAGGCACCAGGAAAGCGGTCGCTGTCTGCTTCGGCAGGCGTTCGAGATTGAGCACGCATTCGGTGACGATGCCGAAGGCGCCGGACGTGCCGATGAAGATCTGCTTCCAGTCGACGCCGGTATTGTTTTTGCGAAGGCTGCAATCGAGGTCGAGCACGGTTCCCGCCTCGTCGGCAAGAACGACCTTCAGCCCCAGCGTGTTGCGGCGGACGTCGCCATATTTGAGGAAGCGAGAGCCGCCCGTATTGGTGGCGATCATGCCGCCGATCCGCGGATCGGCGCCGAGATCGATCGGGAAGAACAGGTCGTGTTCCTCGAGCTTCCGGTTCAGGTCCGACAGGCGAAAGCCCGCATCGAGGTGAACCGATCGGTTGTCCATGTCGATTTCGAACTGGCGGGTCAGCCGGTCCAGGCTGAGGATCACGTCGCTGCCGGTTTCATCCGGCGTCGAGCCGGAAACAAGGCCGGTATTGCCGGCTTGCGGGATGAGGGCGAGGCGGTTGCGCGCGCAATAGCCGACGGCCGCGGAAACCTCCGCCGTGGTCGCGGGACGCAGCACGGCGCCGGCGCGGCCGCGATCGTAGCGGGCGCCTGTCTCATAGGCTTCCATGTCCTCTTGACGCGTGATGACGCCCTTGTCGCCAAGAAGCTCCGTCAGCGCGTCGATATGGTGCTTGTCAATCATCGTTGGCGTATCATTCCGCTGCGATCGCCGGAGTCAGCGCCTCGAGGCAGCTTTCGATCGATGCCCTTTCGATCCCGTCATAGTGCTCGAATTCGTTGAGCACGGCGGCGCCAAGGTCGGCTTCGAAGCGTTGCTGGTTCGGACTTGCGACGAATTCCTGCTGGGCACCGTCGCCGAGGTTCGACTGGAAGATACCGGCAGCGCTGACCGGAAGGAAGTCCTCGTAGACGATCGGGTCGAACCGAACGAGGCCTTCGGCGATCAGGGAGTCGATATCGCGGCGGCCGGGAAGCTTCATCCGGCGGCCCTTCTCTGTCAGAGAATAGCTGAAATAGCCGAGGCCCGCCTCGCGAATTTCGGCCCAGCTGTCGGGGAAGGCCGCGAAAGCTTCGGCAAGCGCCGCCTCGTATTGCCGGGCATTGGAACCGTCGGCTGTGGGGCGAACGACTTTGCGCGATTCGTCGAGCAGCCGATCGTAAAGACCGCGGCCCTTTGGCGTCAGCGCAATTCCGCGCTGTTCGATCTCGCCGAAGCGGGCCGTGTGGGAACCGGCCTTCCAGCAATCTCCCTCGCGGAACGACACGGCCTCTTCAAGCGCCTTGAAGGAGGTCTGGCGCAGCAGGATTGGGCACTGGCGCGTCGGCGGGCCTTCGACCACCGCCTTGGGCGCGATGCCATGGTCCGGCATCAGCGCCTGCACCCTGTCGATGTCGAGCGTGCGCGGCGTCAGGTGGTTGATGTGCGGCCCCTTGAAGCAGACGACGTCGGCGATCAGCCGGTGAGCGTCGTGCAGCCGCTTGTAAAGATCGGCGCTGACATTGGCCCGGTCGTGCCAGCGGAAGGTCTCGAGCACTTCGGCGACGAAGCGTTCCGCGTCCGCCTTGTCGAGCCCGCCGGTGCGCTCGGCTCTTCCGGTGAGCTCGACCGCTCCCTCCGTGAAGATCCGGCGCTCCTTGAGGATGGCCTCGGCTTCGGCGCGCAAGGTGACGTCGGCGATCAGGTCTAATCTCAGGAGTGAGGTGAAGACCCGGAAAGGATTGCGCTTCAGCGATGCCTCGCCGACCGGGCGGAAGGCGGTGGAATGCACCGGCACGCCGGCGGTCGAAAGGTCGTAGTAACCAACCGGATACATGCCCATGACTGCAAAGACGCGGCGCATCATCGAAAGCTCCGCGGGCGTGCCGAGGCGGATCGCCCCGTGCCGCTCCTCCGAGATGCGCTCGAGAGAATCGGTCGCCGTGAGGCGCTCCTTCAATTGCGCGTCGGCGCAGAGCGTCTCCGCATTCACCCTTTCGACCAGGTCCATCAGCGTCCCGTAGGCCGGGACCTCTTCCCGGTACATGATGGACATCGCGGCGGAAAAGGCCGAGCGGATATCGTCGGCCGAAAGGAAACTATTCTCTTTCACTGGGACTCGCCTCGCGCTAAGAGTGAAGGACAAGATCATTCTTATTTCTGATCATATCGGAACGCCACGGCCTTGGATCGCGCTGCTTCCGACTATGTTGATGCGAGGCCGGAATGAAGTTAAGCCGCCGACTGGTCCCCGACGTGACGACGCTGCAGGCTTTCGAATGCGCCGCGCGCCACGGCAGCTTCACTCAGGCGGCCGCCGAACTCAACCTGACGCAGAGCGCGGTCAGCCGCCAGATCAAGGATCTGGAAACGCAGCTCGGCGTGCTTCTCTTCGAGCGGGTGCGCCAGCGGGTCATCCTCTCGGATGCGGGGGAGAAGTTTCTGCCGGAGGTCCGCCGCCTGCTCAACCAGACCGAGGAATTGATGGTGCGCGCCATGGCGTCGGCCCGCGCCGAAGCGAGCCTCTCCATCGCGTCGCTGCCGACCTTCGGCAGCCGCTGGCTGGTGCCGCGCCTGCCTGCTTTCCTGAGGCGCAATCCCGGTACGGTTCTCAATATCGCTTCCCGTTCCGCCCCCTTCGATTTCGAGGAACAGAATTTCGACCTCGCCATTCACTACGGGCAGCCCGTCTGGGCGCGCGCCGCCTGCAGCTATCTCTGCAGCGAGGTCATCGTGCCGGTCGCAAGCCCGGCGCTCAGCGCCGCACGCCCGGTCGAAACGCCTGAAGATATCGGCGACGGTCCGCTGCTGCATCTGGCGACCAGGCCGAAGCTCTGGGCGCAATGGTTCGAGGCGAGCGGCGTCGACAGCCATGGCGCCTATCGCGGCAATCGCTTCGATCAGTTTTCCATGGTCATCGAAGCGGCGGCCGCAGGTCTCGGTTTTGCCCTTTTGCCCCGCTATCTCATCGAACAGGAACTCGCCGCGGGCACGCTGCGGATCGTTCTTGATCGACCGATGCAGACTGAGAACAGCTATTATCTCGTTGTTCCGGAAGGCAAATTGGAGAACCCGATCAGCCGCGCTTTCCGGGAGTGGATCAGCGAACAAGTCGGCTGATCCAGCGCGGCGGGAGACGTCCGGGCCGGCCATTTCCACGGCCTTTCGCCGCCCGGATCCTTGGATTTCCAGGCACCAGAAAGGGGCTGACTTGAGAGAGACGTTCATCGATCCGACGCCGCATGTGGACAGTGCGGTTTCTCACGATCCAGAGCCTGCTCAATTCCCCCGCGCCGGCGCTCGCAATCCTTGCAAGTCGCTGACACTACGGCTAAAAAATGCCATCTTCATGCATCACCCGGCCCGTGACAGCGAGCGTGCCGTCGGCTTTGCGATCACCATTGCCCCGCGTCCCGGCCGACGCCCCTCTGCACCGGCCTTCCGTTTCAGGACGATGACGGCGAATGGGGGACATGACCGTGTCTAGAAACGCACCGGCGGCGCTCGAAACTTCAGGGCCGAGATCATTGCGGCAAAACAACGAGAACCGGGCCGACGAAGCTCGGTTGGAGACAGAATCCGTACCCATGCTCCAGAACACGACGCCGTCCAGTCCACCGCGCGAACCGGAAGCGAAGCAGATCGACTACAATGATTCGATCCGCGCGAGCTATTTCTCGATAGACGATCTCAGGACCTGCGGTGCCGATCTCGCACGAAACGGCGTCAAGTCTCTGCCGGGCTTTTTCCCTTTCGAGTTCCGCGCCCGGCACCGGGAGAACGAGAAGGAAATCTTCCGCGTCTACCGGGTTACCGCCCAGGATGTCGAGGCGGGCGCTGCGATCACCCCGGCTGCCGAATGGCTGCTCGACAACCATCACGTCGTCGAGGACGCGATCCAGGAGGTCCGGCGCGATTTTCCGCGTCGGTTCTACCGGCAATTGCCGACGCTTCCGGTCTCCGGCGTCGACATTCCGCGCGCCATGGCGCTCGCCTGGCTCTATGTCGCGCACACCCACAGCACGGTTTCCTGGGAAAGCATTACCGCCATGGTCGAGGGCTTCCAGGAGCACGAGACCTTTCGGATCGGCGAATTGTGGGCACTGCCGTCAATCCTGCGCTTCGTCCTCATCGAAAACCTGCGCCGAATCGCCATCCGCGTCGAGCGCTCGCGCGCCATGCGCCAGAAGGCCAATGACGTCGCCGACCAGATCATCCGCCTGAGCGAACCGGAACGGTGCCGCGCCCTGCTTGCGGAATACGAGGCGCTGGCCGCCGACAACACCTTCATCGCCCAGCTTCTCTACCGCCTGCGCGATGGGTCTCAGACTTCGGGGGTGGTGATCGGCTGGATCGAGGAGAGGCTCGAGCGCCGCGGCACCGACGTCGAGGAGGCGCTCGTCGCGGAGCAGAACCGCCTGTCGTCGGGCAATGCGACGATGAGCAACATCATCCGCAGCCTGCGCGAAATCGACGACACGGACTGGGCCGTCTGGTTCGAAAGCGTCAGCAAGATCGATGCGACGCTACGCGCCGGTTCCGATTATGCCGCGCTCGATTTCGGCTCGCGCAACACCTATCGCGATACGATTGAGAAGCTCGCCCGCCGTTCCGGCTACAGTGAGCACGAGGTCACCCAGATCGCAATCGACATGGTCGAGGAGGCCAAGGCCGCGGCCGCCGTCGAGGCGCCGCTGCAGGAGCCGAATGTCGGCGCCTTCCTCGTCGGCGAACGGCGCAAGGACTTGGAGCGCCGGATCGGCTATTCGCCGTCGCCGCTCCAGCGCATCATCCGGCCCATTCGAAAGCTCGACTGGTTTGCGATCGCCGGGCCGAACATTCTGCTGACCGTGCTGGCGATGGTCGCCGTCTACGCCTTCGTCGACCCGATGGACATTCCGAACGGCGCCAAGCTGATCATGCTGCTTCTCTTCGCGCTGCCGGCCTCCGAAGGCGCGATGGGCCTGTTCAATACGCTGGTCACGCTGGTCGTCAAACCGTCACGGCTTGTCGGCTACGAGTTTCTCGAGGGCATTCCGCAAGATGCCCGCACGCTCGTCGTGGTCCCCTGTCTCATCGCCAAGCGCGACCATGTCGACGAGCTGGTGCGCAATCTCGAGGTGCATTACCTCGCCAATCCGCGCGGCGAGATCTATTTCGCCCTGGTGAGCGACTGGGCCGACAGCAAGGTCGAGGAAACGCCGGCCGATCACGACGTGCTCGAATATGCCAAGCGCGAAGTGGCTTCTCTCGCCGCGCGCTACGCCTATGACGGCAAGACCCGCTTCTTCCTGCTGCATCGCCGGCGCCTCTACAACGAGGCCGAGGGCGTGTGGATGGGGTGGGAGCGCAAGCGCGGCAAGCTGCACGAGCTGAACCTGCTCTTGCGCGGCGACCGCGATACCTCCTTCCTGCAGGGTGCCAATACGGTGCCGGAGGGCGTGCAATATGTGATGACGCTCGATTCCGACACGCGCCTGATGCGCGACACGGTGACGAAGCTCGTCGGAAAACTCTACCACCCGATCAACAGGCCGGTCGTGAACCCGACGACGCAGGACGTCGCGACCGGTTACAGCCTCCTGCAGCCGCGCGTGACGCCGTCTCTCACCACCGGCAGCGATGCCTCGGCTTTCCAGCGCATCTTTTCGGCCAGTCGTGGCATCGACCCTTACGTCTTCACGGTTTCCGACGTCTACCAGGATATTACCGGCGAAGGCAGCTTCACCGGCAAGGGCCTGTATCATGTCGATGCCTTCGAAGCGGCGCTGAAGGGCCGTGTCGAAGAGAATGCCGTGCTCAGCCACGACCTGCTCGAAGGCTCCTATGCGCGCTGCGCCCTCGTCACCGACGTCGAGCTCGTCGAGGATTTCCCGATCCGATACGAAGTGGAGATGTCGCGCCAGCATCGCTGGGCGCGCGGCGACTGGCAGCTGCTGCCCTATATCTTCAACCCGTCCAATGGGCTTTCCATGCTCGGGCGCTGGAAAATGTACGACAACCTGCGTCGGTCGCTCATTCCGGTCGCCTGGCTCGTCGCCTCGGTCATGGGCTGGTACTACATGGAGCCGATGGAGGCGTTGATCTGGCAGCTCGTGCTGATCTTCAGCCTTTTCGTCGCGCCGACCCTGTCCCTGATCTCGGGGCTGATGCCGCGGCGGAGCGACATCGTCGCGAGAGCCCATATCCACGCGGTGCTCTCGGAAATCCAGGCGGCCAATGCGCAGGTTGCGCTCCGCATCGTCTTCATTGCCCATAATGCGGCGATGATGGCGGATGCGATCGTCCGCTCGATCTACCGCACCTTCGTCAGCCGCAAGCTGATGCTCGAGTGGCGCACGGCGGCACAGGTCCAAAGCGCCGGCCACGGATCGATCGGTGACTATTTCCGCGCCATGTGGGCGGCCCCGGCGCTGGCCGTGGTCTCGCTGGCGCTTGCGGCGATCTCGGACACCGGATTGCCCTTCATCGGCATTCCCTTTGCCCTGCTTTGGGCGTTCTCACCCGCGGTCGCATGGTTCGTCAGCCAGTCGGCCGAGACGGAGGACCAACTCGTCGTTTCCGAAGAGGCGATCGGCGACATGCGCAAGATCGCCCGGCGGACCTGGCGCTATTTCGAGACCTTCGTCACCGCCGAGGGCAACTTCCTGCCGCCGGACAATTTCCAGGAAACGCCGCAGCCGGTCTTGGCGGAGCGAACCTCGCCCACGAATATCGGCGTCTATCTGCTCTCGGTGATGTCGGCGCGTTCCTTTGGCTGGATCGGCTTCGAGGAGACGATCACGCGGCTCGAGCAGACAATCGCGACGATCGACCGCATGCCGAAATATCGCGGGCATCTGTTCAACTGGTACCGCACGCGCACGCTCGAGACGATGGAGCCCCGCTACGTCTCCTCCGTCGACAGCGGCAATCTCGCCGGGCACCTGATCGCGGTCTCGTCGATGTGCCGCGAATGGGCGGAGGCACCCTCCGCTCATGTCCAGGGCAATCTCGACGGCATCGGCGACGTCGCGGCGATCCTTGCGGAACTGCTGTCGGAACTGCCCGACGACCGCAAGACCGTGCGGCCGCTCCGGCGCTTGATCGAAGAGCGCATCGCCGGCTTCCAGAATGCGCTTGCCTCGGTCAAGCGCGAGCGCGAGTTCGCATCCATCCGAGTGATCAACCTGGCGGTGCTCGCGCGCGACATTCACAAGCTGACGGTCAACCTCGACCATGAGGTGCGCACCCAGCAGACCGGCGAGGTGGCAAAATGGGCGGGTTCGCTGGCGGCGACCTGCGAAGCCCATATCGCCGACGGCGTCTTCGACCTCGGCGCGATCGAGGCGCTGCGCCAGCGGCTGCTGGTGCTCAAGGAGCGCGCCCGCGACATCGCCTTCTCGATGGATTTCGGTTTTCTGTTCCGGCCGGAGCGGCGGCTGCTCTCCATCGGCTACCGGGTGAACGCCAACGAACTCGACGAGGCCTGCTACGACCTGCTCGCGTCGGAAGCGCGGCTGACAAGCCTCTTCGCCATCGCCAAGGGCGACCTGCCGACCGAGCACTGGTACAAGCTCGGCCGTCCCGTCGTGCCGGTCGGCGCGCGTGGCGCGCTCGTCTCCTGGTCGGGCTCGATGTTCGAATATCTGATGCCGCCGCTCGTCATGCAGGAACGCCAGGGCGGCATTCTCAACCAGACCAACAATCTGGTGGTGCAGGAGCAGATCAATCACGGCCGACGCCTGGGAACGCCTTGGGGCATCTCCGAGGCCGCGTTCAACGCGCGCGACCATGAGCTGACGTACCAATACACGAATTTCGGCGTTCCGACGCTCGGCCTCAAGCGCGGCCTCGGCCAGAACGCGGTGATCGCGCCCTATGCGTCGATCCTCGCCTGCATGTACGATCCGAGGGCGTCGCTCGATAACCTGGAGCGGCTGAGGGCGCTCGGCGCGCTGGGCCCCTATGGCTACCACGACGCCGTCGATTTCACGCCGACACGCGTGCCCGAGGGACAGTCTTGCGCGGTGGTACGCAACTACTATGCGCATCATCACGGCATGTCGATCGCGGCGATCGCAAACGTCGTCTTCAATGGACAACTGCGCGAGTGGTTTCATGCCGATCCGGTGATCGAGGCCGCCGAGCTTCTGCTGCAGGAGAAGGCGCCGCGCGACATTCCGGTGATGGCCGCCAAGCGCGAGCCGGAATCGCTCGGCAAGGGCCATGCCGATCTCCTGCGTCCGGAGGTCCGCGTCATCGAAGATCCGCTGATGCAGGACCGCGAAACGGTGTTCCTGTCGAACGGCCACTACTCGATCATGCTGACGGCGACCGGCGCCGGCTATGCCCGCTGGAACGGGCAGGCGGTTACCCGCTGGAAACCGGATCCGGTGGAAGACAGGACCGGAACCTTCATTTTCCTGCGCGACACGGTAAGCGGGGAATGGTGGTCGGCGACGGCAGAGCCGCGGCGCGCGCCGGGCGAAAAGACGCTGACGCGCTTCGGCGATGACAAGGCCGAGTTCGTCAAGGTCGTCGGCGATCTGACGAGCGAGGTCGAGTGCATCGTCGCCACAGAACACGATGCGGAAGGCCGCCGGGTGATTCTGCTCAACACGGGGCTGGAAGACCGCTTCATCGAGGTAACATCCTATGCCGAGCCGGTGCTCGCCATGGAGGAGGCCGACAACGCGCATCCGGCGTTCTCGAAGATGTTCATCCGCACCGAGATCAGCCGCCAGGGCGACGTCATTCGCGTCTCGCGCAACAAGCGCAGCCCGGGCGATCCGGATATCGCGGTCGCGCATCTCATCACGGACAATGCCGGCAGCGACCGCCACACCCAGGCGGAAACCGACCGGCGCCGCTTCCTCGGCCAGGGCCGCACCCTTTCGGAGGCTGCCGCCTTCGATCCTGGCGCGGCGCTCTCGGGCACCGACGGCTTCACGCTCGATCCGATCATGGCGCTTCGCCGCGTCGTGCGGGTTCCGGCCGGCAAGAAGGTAAGCGTCATCTTCTGGACGGTCGCTGCCCCCGACCGCGAGGGCATCGACCGGGCGATCGACCGCTATCGTCATCCGGAGACCTTCAATCACGAGCTGATCCATGCCTGGACGCGCAGCCAGGTGCAGATGCGCCATGTGGGCATCACCTCCAAGGAGGCTGCGTCCTTCCAGATGCTCGGCCGCTATCTGGTCTATCCGGACATGCATCTCAGGGCCGACACGGCGACGGTGAGGGCGGGGCTTGCCACGCAGGCGGCACTCTGGCCGTTGGCGATATCGGGCGATTTCCCGATCTTCTGCCTGAGGATCAACGACGACGGCGATCTCGGCATCGCCCGCGAGGCGCTCCGCGCCCAGGAATATCTGCGGGCACGCGGCATCACTGCCGATCTGGTGGTGATCAACGAGCGCGCCTCGTCCTATGCGCAGAACCTGCAGCACACACTCGACGCCATGTGCGAGAACTTGCGGCTGCGCGGCCTTTCCGACGGTCCGCGCCAGCACATCTTCGCGGTACGCCGCGATCTGATGGAACCGGAGACCTGGTCGACGCTGATCTCGGCATCGCGCGCCGTGTTCCACGCCCGCAACGGCACAATCTCCGACCAGATCGCTCGCGCGAGCTCGCTTTACGCGAAGCCTCTGGAAAGTAGCGAAGAGACGACGCAGATGCTGCTGCCGGTGATGCAGGAGGGCGCCGCAGGGCCAGCCGCCGCCGTTAACGGCGACGATCTCGAATTCTGGAACGGCTTCGGCGGCTTTGCCGAGGACGGCCGCGAATATGTGGTGCGGCTCAGAGGCGGCGAGGCGACGCCACATCCGTGGATCAATGTCATCTCCAACGAGAACTTCGGCTTCCACGTTTCTGCCGAGGGCGCGGCCTTCACCTGGAGCCGCAACTCGCGCGACTACCAGTTGACCCCCTGGACCAACGATGCGGTCGTCAATGCGCCGGGCGAGGCGATCTTCATCCGCGACCTGGAGAGTGGCGCGGTGATGACGCCCTATGCGGCACTGTCGCGGCGCAAGTCCGCGGTTTTCGAGGCGCGCCACGGGCTCGGCTATTCTCTGTTCAGAAGCGCGCAGGACGGCCTGGAGATCGAGGCGGCGCATGCCGTGCACCCGACCCTGCCGGCGAAGCTCGTCCGTATTTCCCTTCGCAACCGCGGCTCCGCGCCCCGCAGGCTTCGGCTTTACGGCTATGCCGAATGGGTTCTCGGCAACAATCGCGGCCGCACGGCACCCTTCGTGGAGACAGAGTGGCAGGAAGCGGCCGCCGCGCTGCTCGCGACCAATCCCTACAGCATCGACTATGCGGGCCGAGTGGCGTTCTTTGCGTCCGACGGCGACGTTGCGAGCTACACGGCGAGTCGGCGCGAGTTCCTCGGTCGGGCCGGCGGCATTCTCGCCCCGCAGGCGGTGCTGTCGGGGGCGGGCCTTACCGGCGCGACCGAGGTCGACGGCGACGCCTGTGCAGCGCTTGCGAGCAATCTTACCATCGAGCCGGGGGCGGAGCGGCAGATCACCTTCTTCCTCGGCGATGCCGACAATGCCGAAGCGGTGGAGGCGATCCTTGCAGAATTGCGCGCGGCCGACTTCGATACGGTAGTGGAGACGGCAAAGGGATTCTGGGCCGATTTCACCGGTACGGTGAAGGTCAAGACGCCGGATCGGGCCTTTGATCATTTGATCAACCATTGGCTGCCCTACCAGGCGCTCGGATGCCGGATCATGGCGCGCGCGGCCTTCTATCAGGCGAGCGGGGCATTCGGCTTCCGCGATCAGCTCCAGGATACGCTGGCCTTCCTCGTTCACCGGCCGGAGCTTGCGCGCGCGCAGATCCTCAACGCTGCTGCCCGGCAGTTCGTCGAGGGAGACGTGCAGCACTGGTGGCTGCCGGGAACGGGTGCGGGCGTGCGCACGATGATATCCGACGACGTCGTATGGCTCGCCCATGCGGTTGCCCATTATTGCGCCGTCATCGGCACGACGGATATCCTCGAGGAGGAGCTTGCCTTCCTGACCGGGCCGGCACTGGAAGAGGGGCAGCACGACAGCTTCTTCAAGCCGGAGCCGGCCGAAGAGATCGGCGACGTTTACGAGCATTGCGCCCGCGCGCTCGATCTCGCGATCATGCGGACGGGGGCCAATGGCCTGCCCCTGATCCTTGGCGGCGATTGGAACGACGGCATGAACCGCGTCGGCGAAGCGGGCGAGGGGACGAGCGTCTGGCTGGG
Source organism: Sinorhizobium sojae CCBAU 05684 (assembly GCF_002288525.1). NCBI lineage: Bacteria > Pseudomonadati > Pseudomonadota > Alphaproteobacteria > Hyphomicrobiales > Rhizobiaceae > Sinorhizobium > Sinorhizobium sojae. The sequence continues at coordinate 3,255,720 of NZ_CP023067.1, read as the reverse complement.
CTGGTTCCTCGCCGGCACGCTCCGCGCCTTCCTGCCCCATGCGCGTGAGCGCCAGGACGAGAAGCGGGTGACGCTCTGGGAGTCGCATCTCGAGGTGGTGAAGCAGGCTCTGGAGGAGGCCGGCTGGGACGGCGACTACTATCGCCGCGGCTATTATGACGACGGCACGCCGCTCGGTTCGGCGACAGGCGGTGAATGCCGGATCGATTCCATTGCCCAGTCCTGGAGCACGCTTTCCGGCGAGGGCGATGCGGAGCGGTCCAGGCGCGCGATGGATGCGGTCATGGCGGAACTAGTCGATCCGGAGAAACGCATCGTCCGCCTCTTCACCCCGCCGCTCGAAGAGACCGAGCAGGATCCGGGCTATATCAAGGCCTATCCGCCGGGCGTGCGCGAGAATGGCGGCCAATATACCCATGCGGGCACCTGGGTCGTGCTGGCCTTTGCCGCACAGGGGCGGGCGGAGGAAGCCTGGCGCGCATTCCAGATGCTGAATCCGGTATCGCATGCGCTCAATCGCGAAGAGGCGGAACATTACCGGGTCGAACCCTATGTGGTCGCGGCCGACATCTATGGCGAAGGAGCGCTTGCCGGCCGTGGCGGCTGGACCTGGTACACGGGTTCGGCCGGCTGGCTCTACCGGGCCGGCGTAGAGGGTATTCTCGGCATCGGTCAGAAGGGCAAGAGACTGGCGGTTCGGCCGGTTCTGCCGGAGCATTG
>NZ_CP023067.1:2852500-2950000 GCF_002288525.1 Sinorhizobium sojae CCBAU 05684 | reverse complement strand
TGGCTAAGTGGGAAAGGATGTGAGGATCCCAAAACAACCAGGATGTTGGCTTAGAAGCAGCCATCATTTAAAGAAAGCGTAACAGCTCACTGGTCTAAACAAGGGTCTTTGCGCCGAAAATGTAACGGGGCTGAAGCCATGCACCGAAGCTGAGGATTTGATCGCAAGATCAAGTGGTAGCGGAGCGTTCCGTAAGCCTGTGAAGGGATACCCGTGAGGGGTCCTGGAGGTATCGGAAGTGCGAATGTTGACATGAGTAACGATAAAGAGGGTGAGAGACCCTCTCGCCGAAAGACCAAGGGTTCCTGCTTAAAGTTAATCTGAGCAGGGTTAGCCGGCCCCTAAGACGAGGCGGACACGCGTAGTCGATGGGAACCACGTTAATATTCGTGGGCCTGGTGGTAGTGACGGATCGCTTAACTTGTCCGGACTTAATGGATTGTCCGGGCTTGGACGCGGTCCCAGGAAATAGCTCCACCGTATAGACCGTACCCGAAACCGACACAGGTGGTCAGGTAGAGTATACCAAGGCGCTTGAGAGAACTGCGTTGAAGGAACTCGGCAAATTGCACGCGTAACTTCGGAAGAAGCGTGACCCCATTATGGGCAACCATGATGGGGTGGCACAGACCAGGGGGTAGCGACTGTTTATCAAAAACACAGGGCTCTGCGAAGTCGCAAGACGACGTATAGGGTCTGACGCCTGCCCGGTGCTGGAAGGTTAAGAGGAGGGGTGCAAGCTCTGAATCGAAGCCCCAGTAAACGGCGGCCGTAACTATAACGGTCCTAAGGTAGCGAAATTCCTTGTCGGGTAAGTTCCGACCTGCACGAATGGCGTAACGACTTCCCCGCTGTCTCCAACGCAGACTCAGTGAAATTGAATTCCCCGTGAAGATGCGGGGTTCCTGCGGTCAGACGGAAAGACCCCGTGCACCTTTACTATAGCTTTACACTGGCATTCGTGTCGGCATGTGTAGGATAGGTGGTAGGCTTTGAAGCAGGGACGCCAGTTCCTGTGGAGCCGTCCTTGAAATACCACCCTTATCGTCATGGATGTCTAACCGCGGTCCGTCATCCGGATCCGGGACAGTGTATGGTGGGTAGTTTGACTGGGGCGGTCGCCTCCGAAAGAGTAACGGAGGCGCGCGATGGTGGGCTCAGAGCGGTCGGAAATCGCTCGTCGAGTGCAATGGCATAAGCCCGCCTGACTGCGAGACTGACAAGTCGAGCAGAGACGAAAGTCGGTCATAGTGATCCGGTGGTCCCGCGTGGAAGGGCCATCGCTCAACGGATAAAAGGTACGCCGGGGATAACAGGCTGATGACCCCCAAGAGTCCATATCGACGGGGTTGTTTGGCACCTCGATGTCGGCTCATCGCATCCTGGGGCTGGAGCAGGTCCCAAGGGTTTGGCTGTTCGCCAATTAAAGCGGTACGTGAGCTGGGTTCAGAACGTCGTGAGACAGTTCGGTCCCTATCTGCCGTGGGTGTAGGAATATTGACAGGATCTGTCCCTAGTACGAGAGGACCGGGATGGACATATCTCTGGTGGACCTGTTGTCCTGCCAAGGGCATAGCAGGGTAGCTATATATGGAAGGGATAACCGCTGAAGGCATCTAAGCGGGAAACCCACCTGAAAACGAGTATTCCCTTGAGAACCGTGGAAGACGACCACGTTGATAGGCCGGGTGTGGAAGTGCGGCAACGCATGAAGCTTACCGGTACTAATCGTTCGATCGGCTTGATCGTTCTTGTTGCCTATGCTCATCAAACGAAGTTTGATGATGCTATCTTCTGTCCTCACGCGGTCGCGATCCAAAGATCGCTACGCTGCGGACGGCGCCCCGGACGTCCGGCGGCTCGGCTTTGCCGGCTGCTGGAGTGATCCGGATAAGACGCAAAGACGTGTTCAAAAAAACGAAGCAACAGCTTCACCAGCTTCTCAAATCAGTTTGCTCCCCTCCGGGGAGCAAAGCTTGCGCTTTGCCGACCTGGTGGTTCTGGCGGGGTGGCTGCACCCGTTCCCATTCCGAACACGGCCGTGAAACGCCCCAGCGCCGATGGTACTTCGTCTCAAGACGCGGGAGAGTAGGTCGCTGCCAGGTCTGCAAAGCGCAAGATAAACGCCGCTCCCCTTCGAGGCCAAGCCGAGAAGGAAGAAGCCAGCGGCAAAAAAACATCTTCTCACACACACGCCAAAAACGGCGAACAAACAACTCGAAAAATAACGCGGGGTGGAGCAGCCCGGTAGCTCGTCAGGCTCATAACCTGAAGGCCGCAGGTTCAAATCCTGCCCCCGCAACCAAATCATAACAACAGCCTTCCAAATCCCCGTCCAAACAACGGGGATTTTTGCGTTTCGGGACCAAGGGTCGGGGACCAAGCCCGCCATTCAAGGACGGGCGATCCGCTTCCGCTGACGGGCAGTGCCTCACCGCGTGCCGAGGACCGAAAATCCCGAACAGTTTCCCCCAAAGCACTCCGCCTCAAAGACCGACACCGGCTCCAAGCAGTCTCATGGACGCACGGCGCTGCAAGCGCTTCGCTATCGGCACGAGACCTGTCGCGCCGGTCACGCGGCACTACAGCGCCGCGCGTCTTTCTAGACGCGCAAAGGTCGCTGTAACTCTTTGAATCTGCGCATCGACCTTTCCGAAAATCGGTTCCGATTTTCGGGCCGATGCGCCAGCCCGTCCTGGATGCGCCTGCATTCGCCAGCCTTCCACATCGGTGTCCGCAGGCCTGAGAGAGAATATTTCCGCAGGCGGCTTCCAAGCGTTCGATATCAGGTTCGGGCAAGTCAGTTCTCTTAAAGGTGGTGAGTCCGCACGACCGGTCGTGATCAGAACGGCTGGCAGGCGTGGGCAGCGCCAGCCGATGGCCGGAAACACGTGGGTTTCCGGAGCGACAGGCGGCAAACAGGATTGGAACCTCAAGGGTTTGCACGCATGAGCTCGACCATTTCGTCCCTGAGCACCAGCCAGATCAGAGCGCTCTCGACTGCCGCCGTTGCTGCCTGGACCACGGAAGATGTGGCGTCGCTTTCCACGAAACAGATCAGCGTGCTTTCATCGGCGCAGATCGCGGCTCTGGATACGGAGGATGTCGATGTCCTCAGCAGCCAGCAACTCGGCGCCATCTCACGGAGCGCCATCGTTGGGCTGACGCTGGATCAACTCGCGGTGCTCGACAAATACGACGTCGAAAGCCTGGGCACGAACCAGATCGTGGGGCTGACGGCAGCGCAGATCAGCGGCCTCACGACGGTCCAGGCGGAAGCCCTGCAGTCGTCCCAGGTCGGCGTGCTTAGCGCATTGCAGCTCTCGGCGCTTAGCACCGAGGATCTGGCGACCTTCTCGACCGCCGACATCGCGTCGATCGGCGGGAAAGCTGTATCCGGCCTTGCCACCGACGTCATCACGTCGCTTTCGACCGAGCAGATCGCCGCCCTGAGCACCAGCGCTGTCGCGGGGCTTACGACGGCACAGATCGCGGCCTTGTCGACCGCCCAGGTCGAGGCACTATCGACCTTCCAGGTCAGCGTGCTGAGCTCGAGGCAGATTGCGGTGCTCGGTACGGATGACGTCGCGACATTCTCCACCGGCGATATTGCAGCGATCAGCAACAAGGCCATTGGGTGGCTTTCCACTGACGCTGTCGCAACGCTTTCCACGGGTCAACTTGCGGCCCTGAGCACGAGCGCGGTCGCAAGCCTGACGGTCAAACAGATCGGCGTTCTGTCCACCGGGCAAGCTTCGGCACTGTCCATCGGGCAGGTCAGGTCGTTGAGCTCGGCGCAGGTCGCCGCCCTGGGCGCGGACAACATCGCGGTCCTGTCCACGGATCAGATCGAGGCCCTGAGCACGACGGGAGTCACAGGTCTGACGACCGCGCAGATCGATGCGCTGTCGACCGGCCAGGCAGAGGCACTGACCGCCTTGCAGGTGAAGGCGTTGAGCTCGAGACAGCTTTCGGCCTTCGGAACAGACGATATCGGGGTGTTTTCGACCCTCGATATCGCTGCGATCACCAATAGAGCGATAGCTGGCCTCTCCACGGCTGCGACCGCGGCGCTCACCGCCGATCAGGTTGCGGCCCTCAACACGACAGCCGTCTCAGGCCTGACGACGGCGCAGATCGCTGCTCTGTCGACGGGCCAAGCCGAGGCACTGTCTGTTGCACAGGTGAAGGTGCTGAGTTCGAGGCAGCTTGCGGCACTCGGGACCGACGATGTCGCGGCATTCTCCACCGCCGACATCGCAGCGATCACCAACAAGGCCGTGGCGGGCCTGACCACGGACGCGATTGCGGCGCTTTCCACCGATCAGGTTGCCGCTTTGACCACCAGTGCGATCGCAAGCTTGACGGCCGCACAGATCGGCGCCTTGTCGACCGCCCAGACCGTGGCGCTGACCGTCAGGACATTGAGCGCGGCGCAAGTGGCGGCCCTGAGCACGGCAAATGTCGCGGTCCTGACCACGAACCAGATCGGCGCTCTCACCACCAAGGGTATCGCAGGCCTGACGACGGCGCAAATCGCCGCCCTGTCGACCGGCCAGGTCGAAGCGCTCGCAGCGTCGCAGGTAAAGGCGCTCAGTTCGAAACAGCTTGCGGCGCTAGGGACGGACGATATCGCAATATTCTCGACCGCCGATATCGCGGCGGTCAGCGATAAGGCAGTAGCGGGCCTGACCACCGGCGCGATCGCGGCGCTTTCGACCGATCAGGTCGGCGCCTTGAGCACGAGCGCGGTTGCCGGCCTGACCACCACCCAGATCGGTGTCTTCTCCACTCTCCAGGCTGCGGCTCTGTCCACGGCACAAATCAGGACGTTGAGCTCGACTCAGGCCGCCGCCTTCAGCACGGACAATATCGGCGCCCTTTCCACGGACCAGGTCGCCGCCCTGAGCGTGAAAGGCGTCGCCGGCTTGACTACGGAACAGGTCGAAGCCTTGTCCACCCTCCAGCTCGAATCCCTGTCTTCCACACAGGTCGGCGCCCTCAGTTCCGTGCAGCTCGCGGTGCTGGAGGCGGACGATATAGTAGCCTTCTCCACCGCGGATATCGCGGCGATCGGCTCAAACGCCATAGCGGGCCTTACTACCGAGACCATCGCCGCCCTTTCCACGGACCAGATTGCCGCCCTCAGCCCGAAGGGTATCGCTGGCCTGGGCACGGATCAGGTCGAGGCCTTGTCCACGGCCCAGATCGAAGCCTTCTCTTCTCTGCAGACCGGTGTTCTGAGCTCCGCCCAGCTGTCGGCGCTGGGCGCTGACGATGTCGCAACGTTCTCGACCGCGGATATCGCGGCGATCGGCTCCAGTGCCATATCGGGCCTTTCCACCGAAACCATAGCGGCGCTTTCCACGGACAAGATCGCGGCTCTGAGCACAGCCGGCATCAGGGGCCTGAGCACCGATCAGATCGATGCGCTGAGTACCGGCCAGATTGCCGCCTTGGGAACGAAGCAGGTATCGGTGCTCAGTTCCGCGCAGATCGGAGCGCTCGGAACGGACAATGTCGCGGCCTTGTCCTCCGAACAGATCGTCGCCCTGAGCACGGCTGGCATCGGTGGGCTCGACAGCGATCAGATCGCCGCCCTCGGCACCGACCAGATTGCCTCTCTGAGCACGAACCAGATTGCGGCGCTGAGTTCGACACAGGTTGCGGCCCTCGGCACGACCAATATTGCAGTCCTGTCGACCGACCAGATCGCCGCCCTGAAGACGGCCGGCATTGCCGGCCTTTCCACCAGGCAGATCGTTGCGCTGGGGACGGACCAGGTCGAAGCCTTCACCTCAACCCAGGTCGCCGCGCTCAGCTCTGCGCAGCTTGCGGTACTGGAAGCGGACGACCTGGCAACATTCTCGACCAGGGACGTGGCAGCGATCAACTCGAGCGCCATTTCGGGCTTGACCACGACTCTCCTGGCATCGCTTTCGACCGGCCAGATTGCCGCATTGAGCACGGCTGGGATAGCCGGACTTACCACCAAACAGCTCGTTGCGCTCAGCACTGCGCAGATGGAGGCTTTGACCACGGGCCAGGTTGGTGCGCTCACTTCTACGCAACTCGCGGTCCTCGGAGCGGACGACCTAGCAACCTTCTCGACGAAGGAGATTGCCGCGATCGGCTCGAGTGCCATTTCCGGTTTGACGACAGCCGTCGTCGCGGCGCTCTCGACCGACCAGATCGCCGCCCTGAGCACGGCCGCTATTGCCGGGCTTTCCACCAAACAGATCGAGGCGGTAACCACCGGTCAGGTCGCGGCTCTCACTACCAAGCAGGTGGCGGCACTGACTTCGTCGCAAGTCACGGCCTTGGGCACCGACGATATCGCGTCGCTTACGACCAGTCAGATTACCGCCCTGGGCATCGTCGGTATCGCCGGACTGTCCACCAAACAGATCGTTGCCCTGAGCACGGAGCAGGCCGGGGCCCTGACCACCGTACAGGTCGGCGGTCTGAGCTCCGCGCAGCTCGCGGTATTGGGTGCCGACGACATGGCAGCCTTTTCGACCAAGGACATTGCGGCGATCGGTTCGGATGCCATTTCGGGGCTGAATACGGCCGTCGTGTCAGCGCTCTCGACGGACCAGATTGCCGCCCTGAGCACGGCCGGCATTGCAGGTCTTTCCACGGTCCAGATTGCCGCCTTGACGACCGATCAGATTGCAGTCCTGAATACTTCGCAAATTGCTGCTTTGACTTCGGCGCAAGTGAGCGCGCTCGGTACGGGTGATCTAGCGGCCCTCTCGACGGATCAGATTGTCGCCCTGAGCCTGGCTGGCCTTGCGGGCCTTTCCACAGATCAGATCGTTGCCCTGAGCAGCGTCCAAGTCGAGGCCCTGACCCCGACCCAGGTCGCCGCGCTCAGCTCTGCGCAGCTCGCGGTCCTTGAAGCGGACGACATCGCAACCTTCTCGCTCAAGGATATTGCGGCCATCGGATCGGGCGCCATAGCGGGGCTGACCACAGCGGTCGTGGCCGCTCTCTCGACGGACCAGATCGACGCGCTGAGCGCGGACGCCATCGCGGGCCTTTCCACCAGGCAGATCGCTGCCCTGAGCACCGGCCAGGCCGAGGCCCTGACCAGCGTCCAGGTCGGCGCGCTCAGCGCCGCACAGCTGGCGGCCATCGGCACCGATGACATAGCCGTCTTCTCCACCAACGACATCGCGGCGATCGGCGCCGGCGCCGTTTCCGGCCTTTCCACGGCCGTCGCGGCGGCCCTTTCGACCGATCAGGTCGCCGCCTTAAGCACGGCGGCCATTGCGGGGCTGACCACGAAGCAGATCGCTGCCTTGAGCACCGATCAGCTGGCAGCCTTGACCGCCGCCCAGATCAGTGCCCTCGGTTCCGTCTCGTCGCTTGGCACCGACGACATAGCGGCTCTCACGACTGACCAGATCGCCACCTTGAGCACCGCGGCGATATCAGGCTTGACGACCACGCAGATCGCCGCGATGGGCAATGCCCAGATCGAGGCCCTCACAACCACTCAGATCGGCGCTCTCAGCTCCAAGCAAATCGCCGTCCTGAGCACGGACGACATCGCGACCTTTTCGACCGCCGAGATCGCGGCAATCAGTTGGAGTGCCGTGGCCGGACTGTCGACGGATACGATCGCCGCCCTCTCGGCGGATCAGATCGGCGCCTTCAGCTCGGCGGCCATTGCCGGCCTCTCCGGCAGCCAGATCGATGCGCTGACCAGCGCGCAGATCCAGGCCTTGTCGACGAGCCAGGTCGCCGCTTTAAGCCCGAAGCAGGTCACTGCACTTGGCACCGACGGCGTGGCGGCTCTCTCGACCGCACAGATCGCCATCCTCAGCACGGCGGGCATAGCGGGATTGAGCGCGACGCAGATCGTTGCCTTGAGCAGTGACCAGATCGAGGCCTTGACCACCCTTCAGGTGGGCGCACTGACCTCGACCCAGATCGCTGCCCTCGGCACGGACGATCTGGAGGCCTTCTCGACAGCCGAGATCGCGGCGCTCAGTTCGAGTGCCGTCGCGGGCCTGTCCACGGACACGATCACAGCCCTCTCGACCGAGACGATCGCAGCACTGAGTATGTCGGGCATTACCGGCCTATCGACCGGCCAGGTCGCTGCTTTGACGACGGACCAGATAGAAGCCCTGTCGACGAGGCAGGCCAGCGCCCTTGGCTCCAAGCAGGTCACAGCTTTGGGCACCGACGGTATTGCCGCCCTGTCGACGAGCCAGATTGCCGCCCTCGCTACAACTGGAATCAAGGGTCTTTCCACCGACCAGATCGTTGCCATGAGCGCCGATCAGATCGAGGCTCTGACCTCTGTCCAGGTGGCAATGTTGAGCTCGATCCAGATTGCGGCTTTGGGCGCGGACGATCTGGAGGCCTTCTCGACCGCAGACATGGCGGCGATCAGCTCCAGCGCCATACCGGGCCTGTCCACGGATACGATTGCTGCGCTATCGACCGAGCAGATCGCTGCCTTGAGCGTGGCCGGAATCGCGGGCCTCTCCACCGACCAGATCGCCGCCTTGACCACCGGCCAGGTCGAGGCCTTGACCGCGGCCCAGCTCGGCGCACTCGGCTCGAAGCAGATTGCGGCCCTAGGCACGGACGATCTGGCAGCCCTTTCGTCAAGCCAGATAGCAGCCTTGGGGACGGCGGGAATTGCCGGTCTTTCCACCGGCCAGGTCGCTGCCCTCAGCGTCGATCAGGTCGAGGCCTTGACCTCTCTGCAGGTGGCGGCGCTGACCTCGACGCAGATTGCCGCGCTGGGGTTGGACGATCTGGAGGTGTTCTCGACCGCCGACATCGCGGCGATCGGTTCGACTGCCATATCGGGCCTGTCGACGAGCACGATCGCAGCACTGTCGACCGAGCAGATCGCCGCTTTGGGCACAGCCGGCGTCGCGGGTCTTTCCACCGGTCAGATCGCGGCCTTGAGCACCGACCAGATCGAGGCCTTGACCCCTCGTCAGGTGGCAGCGCTGAGTTCGAAGCAGATTGCTGCGCTCGATAACGACGACCTGGAGACGTTCTCGACCGCCGATATTGCGGCTATCAGCGCAAGCGCCATAACGGGCCTGTCGACGAGCACGATCGCCGCGCTTTCGACCGAGCAGATTGCAGCCTTGGGCACGGCCGGCGTTTCGGGCCTTTCCACCGGTCAGATCGCGGCCTTGAGCACCGACCAGACCGAGGTCCTGACCGCGGCCCAGATTGCCGCTCTCGGTTCCAATCAGGTGGCGGTTCTCGGGACCGACGACATAGCGGCCCTCTCGACGAACCAGATTGCGGCCTTGAGCACGAACGGTATCGCGGGCCTGACCAGCGTTCAGGTCGCAGCGCTCAGCGCCGAGCAGATCGATGCGCTTTCCATCGGCCAGATCGGTGCCTTGACTGCGGAGGGGCTTGCCGGACTCTCCGCAGACGATCTCGCCAGCTTCTCGGCCGAGGAACTGGCGGCGATCAGTTCGGAAGGCATTTCAGGATTGTCCACCGACTTCATCGCTGGGCTTTCCACTGCGGAAGTTGCGGCCTTGGGCACGGCCGCCATTGCCGGGCTGAGCAGCACCCAGGTGGCGGCGCTGAGCGCGGAGCAGATTGGCGCACTCGCCACCAGTCAGATTGCCGCCTTGAGTTCGGCTGGGCTCGCAGGTCTGTCCACGGAGGACCTGGAAACCTTCTCGACGGCCGAACTCGCGGCGATCAGCTCGTCTGCGATAAAGGGGCTGTCCACGAATTTCGTCGCGGCGCTCGCCACTGACGAGATCGCCGCCTTGACGACGAGCCAGATTGCTTCGCTGAGCTACAACCAAGTGGCGGCGATGAGCACCGACCAGGTCGCGGCCCTGTCCACGGCGCAGATCGCCGCCCTGAATGCGATACAGGCCGCAGCACTCGGTGCGGACGACATCGCCCAGTTCTCCACCGATGATATCGTCGCCCTGAACACGAGCGCCGTATCCGGATTGGGCACCACGGTCATCGCTACCCTGACGACGGCACAGGCCGAGGCCTTGACGTCCGGACAGGTCAGCGCTCTGACGTCGGCGCAGGTCGCGGCGTTAACCACCGAGGATCTGGCCACCTTCTCGACGGAAGATGTCAGATCCTTCAGTTCGACCGGCGTCGCGGGGCTTTCAACGGAAGACATATCAAACCTGACCAGCGCCCAACTCAATGCTTTGATGGAGTCGCAGATGGGGTCCCTGAACTCGGATCAGATCGCTGCCGTCATCGAGGCTTATCTGGCTCTTGGCTAGGTCGATTCAAGGAGACATGCAGCAGCAAGTTTCAGGGATGATGCTTGGCGCTCTGGGTCAGGCGCGCGCGCTGCGTGGCCGGACAGGAAGAGCCGGGCGGCGTCCAGCGCCTCGCGTATGGTCACGTCCATGTCGAGATAGCGGTATGTTCCGAGTCGGCCGACAAAGGTGACAGAAGTTTCCTCAGCGGCGCGCGCGAGATATTGCCCAAGCTGTGCCTTATCCTCGACGAGCCGGATCGGATAATAGGGGACGTCATCCGGGCCGCAGGGACGGGAATATTCGCGGTAGCAGACCGAGCCGGAATGCTCTTCCCATGGCGAAAAATGCTTGTGCTCGGTAACGCGCGTATAGGGGATCGCAGCATCCCCGTAGTTCATGACGGCGCAACCCTGGTAGTCGCCCTCATAGGTGAAGCGCTCGAAATCCAGCGTGCGATATCCCAGGCGCCCATATTGATAGCCGAAGTAGCCGTCGAGCGGGCCGGAATAGAATGTATGCGCGAAGTCCCCGTTCAAGTCGCGGTGAAAGCGCGTTCGGAGATGGACCGTGATGTTCGGGTGAGCGAGAATTCGTCCGACCATTTCGGTATAGCCGTTTTCCGGCATGCCCTGATAGGTGTGAAAGAAGTAGTTGTCATCGTAGTTGAAGCGCACCGGAAGCCGCTTCAGGATGGAAGCCGGCAGCTCGGTCGGAGAGCAGCCCCATTGCTTCTCGGTATATCCCTTGAAGAATGCCTCGTAGAGTTCGTTGCCGATGAAGCGCAGCGCCTGTTCCTCGAAGGTCTTCGGATCTTCGATGGTCTTGTCGGACAGTTCTTCGATGAAAGCGCGCGCCTCGTCCGGCCTTAAAGCCTTGCCGAAGAACTGGTTGATCGTGTGCAGATTGATGGGCAGGGAATAGACTTGGCCGTTGCTTGTCGTCTTGACGCGGTTCTTGTAGGGCATGAACCGCTCGAAGCGGTTCACATAGTCCCAGACTTCGCGGTCATCCGTGTGAAAGATATGCGGCCCATAGACATGGACCATCACCCCGGTTTCCTCGTCACGCTCGGTGTGGCAATTGCCGGCGATGTGGTTGCGCGCATCGAAGACTTCGATCTCGTGCCCCGCTTCGGCGAGTTCGCGTCCGATTACCGCACCCGAAAGACCGGCACCGACCACTGCGATTTTCCCGGTCCTGATCCTGTTCATGTCTTCGGCGCAGCCTCTGCCGTCCAGACGCGGTTGTCGGGGGCAATCGGAGCATATTCGTTCCAGGCCACCAGCTTCTCCAGGTAGCGCTGCCGATAGGTCTGATCGTCCAAAAATGCGATATTGCCCTCCACGCTTTCGGCTCCGATCTCGTAATAGAGATCGAGATTGCGCAGGTCCGGCACCGGTGTTTCACCGCGTTCACATTCGGCCTGCATCTGCCAGAACAGTTCCTCGAGCCTGCGGGCAAGGGCCGGAATGTCGCGAAGCACGCTCGTTTCGCGTCTGGCCTGCAGGGTCTCCCGGATCTTGGCGAGCTCCGCCGGCGCCTTCGCAAAGGCAATGGCCTTTTCGACATAGTGTTCGGGACCGCTGCAAATCAGTTCCGGAATGCCGGCGGCGGCAACGATACTGTGGCAGAAGCGTGCCGCGAAGCTCTTGCCCGGGAATGTGAGGACGGGCAGTCCCATGGTCAGCGCGTCGGCCGCCGTCGAGTGGGCGCCGTAGGGGAAGGTGTCGAGGAAGAGATCGGCGAGAGCGATTCGCGCGAGATGCCGTGCATTCGGCGCCTTGGGCGCAAAGATCAGTCTCTCTGGCGCGACGCCGGCCTTCTCGGACGCCTGGCGCAGGCGCTGATCCACGGCGTCGCCTCCGGTGAGCAGCCAGAGCACGCTGCCGGGCGCCGCGTTCAGGATCGCCATCCAATGGGCGAAGGTGGGCTCGGTGATCTTCTGCATGCCGTTGAAGCAGGCAAAGACGAAGACGTCCTCAGGCAGCCCCGCTTCCGCCCGTGACGGCTTGTCCGCGATCGCCCGCTTGCGGTCGACGGGCTGGCTGCACGGAATGCGCAGCACTTTTTCCGAGTAATAGATCTCGTTCTCAGGCGGAACGATGCGCTCGTCCGCGATCATGTATTGATGGAACGGGCTTCCCATGGAGCCCGGATAGCCGCAGAAATTGACGATGACCGGCGCCGGACGGTAGGCGAAGATTTTCGTTCTCGCATGCTTGGTATAGCCGTTGACATCGACGAGGATGTCGATGTCGTCGGCGGCGATCTCCCTTGCCGCGTCCGCGTCGCTGAGCGCGGCGATGTCGCGCCAGCAGTCGACGGCGTCCTTCATCCGCATCTGCGTCGCGTCGTTCGAAACCGGATCGCCGCAATAATAGGCATAGATCTCGACGCTCTTCTTGTCGTGCAGTTCCAGCACTTCCCTCAGCGCGAAGCCGACCGCATGGTCGCGCAGATCCGAGGAAACATAGCCGACGCGAAGGCGCTCGCCGGTTCCCGTTTTCCGCTTCGGCATCTTGCGGGAGAAGCCGGTCACGTCGGGGCGTCCGACAAAGGACTGGTTGTAGCGATAGGCCTTGGCGAGCTGGAACAGCGGATCGTCGGAATAGCAGCCAAGCGCCAGCGGCGACATGGCGTCGAGAAGCTGCCGCATGGAAGCATGCTCCGACGGAACCAGGATCGGCCATTTGCATTGGCGCTGCCTGAGAGCGCTCCAGTGCTGGCCGGCCTCGGTCTTGTCCGGCCGCAACTCGATTGCCTGCCACAGGGCGGTCTCCGCCTCTTCCAGCAGGCCCGCATTTTCCATGACGCGGCCAATGTGCTGAAGCGCCATCAGGCGATGCGCGACCTTCTCGGCCGTGCTCTCCGCGGTTATCTCGACCAGGCTGCGCCATTGCTGAATGGCCTGCATGGCGAGCCCGCTGTCTTCGAAGGCGCGACCAAGATTGATATGGGCCTGGGCGAAGCGGGGATCGATTTTCAGGCAGGCCCTGAGGGCGTGGATCGACCCCGCTATGTCACCGAGCTGGCGCAGCGTGACGGAATAGTTGAAATAGACGAGATGCAGGAAGGGATGGGCCTCGTTGAAGGCGAGCCAGACCTTGTAGATCTCGGCCGCTTCGCTCCTCTTTCCGGCGCCGCTGCGCGCTTCTGCAAGCTGGAACAACTCCGTCAAAGACAGGCGCTGGGCGCGCGCAAGGTCCAGTATTCCCGGGAGGGGCGGAACTGGACCGGATGCATCATCGGTTGCTATGGACATGCCAAGAATTGGCGGCCTGACAGCCGGCGTTGCAACTCTTCCCAGTGGATTTCCACCGGATAATTTAACGTCAACGCCGCGCGTCTTCGCAGACGCGCGGCGTTGAGCTGTAAGGAACCGCAGAGACGATCAGGTCCGGGGCTTCAGGTTTTCCGGGTCGTAGAGCGGCTTGTAACCGACGCCGACCACCTCCACCGGATAGGTCTCGGCGAAATACTCGATATTCAGCTTGCGACCTTCCTGGCAATAGGCCCAGGGCAGGTAGGCAAGCGCGATGTTCTTGCCGATCGTCGGGCCAAAGGCGATGGAGGTGGTGTAGGAGCGGCGGCCGAGTTCGTCGATCAGCACTTCGCCGGTCTCCGGGTCCATGACCGGCAGGTTGCCGACCGGGTAGCGCTTCACGCCGTTTCTGTCGGTGTTCTCCGTCATGACGAGCGTGCAGAGCATGGCGGGCTGGTGCTCGCGCGCCTTGTACTCCAGATGCTTCGCCTTGCCGCGGAAGTCCGCTTCCTTGACCTTCGGACGGGCAAGGTCGGCCTCGATGAGGTTGTACTGGGTGAGAAGATCCGCGTTCTGCAGGCGCAGGCTCTTTTCCATGCGGCGCGAGTTCGCATAGGTTTCGACGCCGAAGGCCATGACGCCGGTGGCGCGCAGCGCATCCCAGACGGCCAGGCCGTCCTCGTACTTCATGTGCAGTTCCCAGCCCTGTTCGCCGACATAGGAGATGCGGAAGGCGGAGACCGGCTTGCCGGCGATCTCGATCTGCTTGATCGCGGCGAAGGGGAAGTTCTCAACATCGAGGCCGGCCGGATCGGCAACCACCTTCTTCAGCGTCTCGCGGGCATTGGGGCCCCAGATACCGATGGTGATGAACTTCTCCGAAACGTCCGTGATGGTGACGTCGAGGCCGCGGTCTTCCGCAACGCGGCGCATGTAGTGGAAGTCGCGCGGGCCGGCATCGGCGCCGTTCACGAGACGGCAGCGGTCGGCCATGCGGAAGACGGTGAAGTCGGCCCGCACCATGCCCTCGTCATCGAGGAAGTGGGTGTAGATACCCTTGCCGATATTGCCGTCTCCACCGATCTTGGCGGCGCAGAGCCACTCGAGAAGATCGACATGGTCCGGACCTTCGATGTCGACCATGTGGAAGTGCGAGAGGTTGACGATGCCGCAATCCTCGCTCATCGCCAGATGTTCGGCGTTGGAAACGCGCCAGAAATGGCGGCTGTCCCACTCGTTCTCGCGCACCGGAACGCGGTCGCCGTATTTCTCCAGGAGGTGCTCGTTGGCGGCATAGCCGTGCGCGCGCTCCCAGCCGCCGAGTTCCATGAAGTAGCCGCCGAGTTCCTTCTCGCGCTCGTAGAAGGGCGAACGCTTGACGTTACGGCTGCTCGCGTAGGGCTCGCGCGTATGCACGGCCGGGAAGTAGATCTTCTGCGCCGCCTCGAAGCAGCGCTCTTCGATGAACTTCTCTTCGAGCTGGTGCGGATAGAAGCGGGCGTAGTCGATCGAGGAATGGTCGATCTCGGTGCGCCCGTCCGTCATCCAGTCGGCGATCAGCTTGCCGTAGCCCGGGCCGTCCTTCACCCAGATGGCGACGCAGTACCAGAGGCCGCGCACCTTCTGGCTCTCGCCGCAGGAGGGGCCGCCGGCGGCCGATACCTGCAGCAGGCCGTTGAAGGAGTGGCCCTCGTTATAGCCAAGCTCGCCGAGGATCGGCGTCAGTTCCATGGCGCGCTCGAGCGGCTCGATGATCTGCTCCATCTCGAGGTCGCGCTGCGAGGGCGACAGGCGTGCCTCGTGCTTTTCGAGAATGTCGCGCGGATGGCAGAGGCGCGGATTGGTGGCCTCGTAATAGCCCCACTCGATCTGCCCGCCTTCGGTGGTCTTCGGGTCGCCGGTGTCGCGCATATAGGCCGAGTTGCCCTGGTCGCGCAGCAGCGGGAAGCCGATTTCCTTGCCGGTGCCCTCGAACTCGTTGTACGGGCCGAAGAAGGTGAGCGGATGGTCGACCGGCATGACCGGCAGGTCTTCGCCGACCATTTCGGCAATCAGACGGCCCCAGATGCCGGCGCAGACGACGACATGGTCGGCCATGATCGTGCCGCGATGCGTGACGACGCCCTTGATGCGGCCGTTCTCGACGAGGAGCGAAGTCGCCGGCGTATTGCCGAAGACCTTAAGCTTGC
Organism: Sinorhizobium sojae CCBAU 05684; assembly: GCF_002288525.1. Classification (NCBI taxonomy): domain Bacteria; kingdom Pseudomonadati; phylum Pseudomonadota; class Alphaproteobacteria; order Hyphomicrobiales; family Rhizobiaceae; genus Sinorhizobium; species Sinorhizobium sojae. Next base: position 2,934,311 of record NZ_CP023067.1, on the reverse strand, counting down.
CGGACTTTTCCGCCGCATCGACCAGCTTGCCGGCGACCGTCTGCGAGCGCGGGATGACGAGGCCGGCATCCGGATCGAACATGCCGCCCATGACCTGATCTTCCTCGATCAGCGGGAACATCTTCTTGATTTCGGCCGGCGAGACATAGTGCGCGCGGGTGCCGAAGGCCTTGGCGGAGGAAAGCTTGCGCTTGATCTCTTCCATCCAGGCGTCGTCGCCGGTGCGGGCGACTTCCAGGCCGCCGATGCGGGCGTAGTGGCCCATCTTCTCGAAGAAGTCGATCGAATACTGCGTCGTCCAGACCGAAAGAAAGTCGTGGCTCGTCGTGTAGCAGAAGTCCGAGGCATGTGCCGTGGAGCCGATATCGGTGGGAATGCCGGACTTGTCGATGCCGACGATATCGTCCCATCCACGCTCGATCAGGTGATGGGCGATCGATGCGCCGACGATGCCACCCAGACCTACGATTACGACCTTCGCCTTTTGTGGAAACTCTGCCATGGAATGCGACCCTAGTTGGTGTTTGGCGGGATATTAGAGCGTGCAACGACGCGATTTGAGCCTGTCTACGACATTCTCATCCTGCTGCACGACCAGTGACCCGGAGGCTACGTGGGTCGTAAGCCACAGGGAAGCGACTGGTGACTCTCACGAGACGCGGACGCTGGTGCTGGCGCTGGTACATGGATCCTCGGGTCAATCCTCGGGTTTAACCCGAGGACGACCGAGGAAGGGGCAAGCTGGAGGATGGCGGACTGAGAAGAGCCGCCAAGCCAAGAAGCGACTGCCAGGCAAGATAGCGAGATAGATCGCACCGTTACCCATGGCCTCATCCTCGGGCTTGACCCGAGGATCCACGCACAAGCTACCAGAGCTCGAAATAGAGGTCCCGCCAGTCTGGATTCATTGTTTCGATTAGCTCGATCTTCCATTGTCGGTACCATCGTTTGAGCGATTTCTCGCGCTGGATGGCGGTACCGATCTGGAGATGTTCTTCATACCAGACGAGCCGGTTGCATCCGTATTTCGACGCGAAGCCGGGCGTCAGTCCTTCCCGATGCTCAAAAATGCGGCGCTCAAGGTTCGACGTGACGCCGATGTAGAGCGTTCCTCTCTTCTGATTCGTGACGATGTACACATATCCGGCCATGCGAGCGATGGTGCTTGTGCATGGATCCCCGGGTCAAGCCCGAGGATGACGGGAGAGGGGGCAAGCCCGAGGATGACGGAAAGAGCGGCTGAGAAAACATCCGGCAAACTGTCCCTGCGATGCTATCCCAAGGACCTGCCCTTCTCCCTTCACCACGGCGCTTGACCCGTTCTCCCGACACCCTCGCGCTTGCCTTTTTCGCCTGTCATCATCGGCCTTGACCCGTTCTCTCGTCACCGTGCGTGCCTTCTTGCCCGTCATCCTCGGGCTTGACCCGAGGATCCATGCACAAGCCACAGAGCAACCGAAGGGAGGTCGCCGACATTCCCGCTTCGCCGGAACCTGCCGCAGCCCTTTACGCCCCGGCCGGCCGCAACGCCATCACGGCCAGCGCGGCGGCGACCATGATGACGCCGTAGGGGATCTTACGGGTGGTGCGGATCTCCTGGAGGCGCATGACGACGGCATAGTGGGCGAATTGAAGCGGCATCGGCAGGCGCAAGGCCAGCATGGTGAGCACGCCGCCGATCAGCAGGAAGATTGAGAAGGGCAGCATGCCGTGCCAGCCGATGAGAAGTCCAATCGGCAGGAAGAGCTTGGCGTCGCCGGCGCCGAAGAGGCGGAAGCACCAGAGGGTGAAGCCAAGCGTGAAGAGCAGGAGGCCGGCGGCGAGATCGCCGCCGATGCCGGCAAAGGAGAAGAGCGTGGCGCCGAGATCCTGCTCCATCAGCAATCCCAGCGCGCCGCCGGTTTCTTTCGCCGCCAGGAGCCGCAGCGTGGCATCGAGCGCGTAGACGACGATCAGCGCCAGCACGGTGCCGTTCGGGATTTTCCAGAGGCGGAAATCGCTCCAGGCGGCATAGAGGAGAAGGAAGACGGAGGCGATGGTTATAATGTTGATGCTTGCGATCATCTTAATCGAGGCCCCTCGGTGCGGTCGAAACGGATTATCTTCAAATCGTTTTTCGATAATTTCTAATCCATTCGGGTTATAAAGGCGTAAAGTCACTAATCACCATGTAATAATCGTACGACTAATTCCAATTCGAAATGGGTTATCTTTATGTTCCATTTTAACCATAAGATAGAGATGCCGTAAATGGCTACATCTTAGAGGTTGACTAAGTAGTAGTTAACGGTTTATTAATCGTACCCATCGACGAGGTGGTCTCGACGATGGCGCGGGCCGGGGGAAATTGCGGTCACGCGAAGTATATTTTGAAAGGATTTCTCGATGAAAGCTGTAATGTCTACGGTACGCGCTTTCGCGCGGGAAGAAGATGGCGTCGCGCTGACTGAATATCTGATCCTGCTTGGGCTTCTTGTGGGTGGCGTTGTTGGCACCGTAATTATTGCCGGCGGAAACCTGAATACCGCATGGGCTTCTTGGGGCGGTTTTTGGACTCAAACCGGTTGCCAAACAAACTGCGGCACTCCTGCGACGCCGTAAGAATTGCTCGGTATCCTCGCGATGACATTGCTGAGAGGGGTTTTTCGACCCCTCTCCCATATTTTAACAATTGTCGAAATGTATTTCGATCACGTATGGAGTATCGGCGATGCGCTCCTCGACGGTTCTAAGTCTTTCAATTGCCATTTTACTTGCCGGTGCGGCGGTCTTTGGGACGCGTACCTATCTCGCCGATCAGCAGGCGCGGCTTGCGGCCGCAAGTGCCCCCAAGGTCGAGGAGAAAACGCTTGTCGTCGCCGCCAAGCCCATGCGCTTCGGCGACCGGGTACTGCCGGAAAACCTCAAGACCATTCCTTGGTCCTCTCTGGAAAGGCCAGATGGCTCGTTCGAAACGCTGGAGGCGGTCCTCGGCGACGAAACAAAGCCGCGCTATGCCATGGAGGCGATCGATCCCGGCGAGCCTGTTCTGACCTCAAAGATTACCGGCGCCGGCGAGCGGGCGACGCTTTCGGCCGCGCTTGATCAGCGGATGAAGGCCATTTCCATTCGCGTCAACGACGTGCTGGGCGTTGCCGGTTTCGTGCGGCCCTCGGACCGTGTCGACGTTCTGCTGACGCGTGTCGTTCGCAATCAGCAGAACAACAATGAGCAGACCTTTGTCGACGTGCTGCTCCAGGGCGTGAAAGTGCTGGCCGTGGATCAAACTGCGGATGAGCGCAAGGACGAGCCTTCCGTCGTCAAGACCGTGACCTTCGAGGTGACGACCGACGAGGCACAGCGGTTGACGCTCGGGGCGAGCATCGGCACGCTGTCGCTTGCGTTGCGCAACATCGCCTCCTCGGACGTGGAGCAGACCCGGCCGATCACGGTCGCCGATCTCGGCGGCGGGCTAGTTTCGAACGAGCTCGCCACTAAAACAGACGACGGGCGATTCGATACGATCGAGAAGCTGGTCCAGAAGGTCGGCGACGAACTCGGCAGCCGGATCGACTCCGTCGAAGGCAAAATGAAACAACCTGTTAAAGAAAAGCAGTTACAAATTGTGGAACGTAAGGTAGAACCGGACTTGCCGATTCAGCCGAAATGGGCGACGGTCGGCGTCTGGAACACGACGAAGCGCGAAGAGGTGCGAGTCGGTTTGATCCAGTGAGATGGGCTTGCCGCAGGGGCTTTAGCGGCCGAACGAGGAGCGGAGGCAGAAGCGGGGATGTTGAGGGGAAAGAACAAGGGGGCGATGCGCGCCAGGGCCCTCGCGGCGACAGCCGCGGCAGCGATCGCCTTCGGGAGCTGGGGAACCGGCTTCGTCGGCCCGGCCGACGCCCAGGAAGAATATATCAACCTCACGGGCTCGGTCGAACAGGTGACCTTGCCGCCGAACGACACGGTCACCATCCGGACGAGCAAGGCGTTTGGCGACCTGGTGATCGGCAGCGCGGAACTGATCGACGTCGTGCCGCTTTCCGACCAATCGCTCTTCATCCGCGGCAAGGCCCTGGGCGCCACCAATATCTCTATCTATGACGACAACAAGCAGCTGATCGGCGTCATCGACGTCCGCATCGCCAGCGATTTCAGCGAAGTGGCGTCGGCGGTCCGGGCCGCGGCGCCCTCGTCCAGAGTGCAGGTCTTCAACTCCAACAACCGCATCCGGTTGGCGGGTACGGTGCGCGATTCGGTAGAGCTGCAGCGCGTCGTCGAGATCGCCCAGTCCTATTCCGAGCAGCCGGTCATGAACCAGCTCCGCGTTGCCGAATCGCAGCAGGTGATGCTGGAGGTACGAATCATCGAGGCCTCGCGCCAGACCGGCCGCGACCTCGGCATCGGTTGGTCCGGGCAGGGCCGCAACGGCATCGGCAAGGCGACCACTAGCCAGGGTATCGCTGTAGATGACGGCAGCCTCGTGCGTACGTTGGGCGATGCCGCCGGTGCCGCAACGGGCATGCAGCCCTTCGGGCAGTTGATCGCCAAGGTGCTGGAGATTTCCGGCGGCCAGATCGACATCGTCATCAATGCGCTGGAGCAAAAAGGCCTGGTGCGTCGCCTGGCGCAGCCGAACCTGATTGCGCTCAGCGGCGAGACCGCGAGTTTCCATGCCGGCGGCGAAGTGCCGATCCTGTCGACGGTCGCCAATGGTGCGACGGTTGCAACCGAGACGGACTACCGCCCCTTCGGCGTACGGCTCAGCTTCACCCCGGTAGTGCTTGACGATGGCCTCATCAGCTTGAAAGTCCAGCCGGAGGTTTCTGAACTCGATACGTCCATCAGCGTCAACGGAAATCCGGGCTTCATCTCACGGGCGGCTAACACTACGGTGGCGCTCCGCGACGGCCAGAGCTTCGCTATGGCGGGCCTTCTGCAGTCGGTGAATTCCAAGGATGTCCAGCAATTGCCGTGGCTGGGGCAGGTTCCCGTCATCGGCGCGCTGTTTCGGTCGACGAGCTTCCTGAAGCGGGAATCGGACCTCGTCATCGTCGTGACCCCGCATATCGTGCGGCCAGCGCGCCCGGGCGAGGATCTCTACAGCCCGCTCGAGCAGACGCGCTCATCGAATGACGCGGAGCTATTCGCGCTCGGCATTCTCGAAGTGGACAAGGACATGCTGCGCCGCTTTCGTCACGGCGAAGGCGTGAAGGGCCCCTATGGCCACCGTCTCGATCTGGATGTGGGAGGCCAAGTTGCCGTTGCAAAGAAATAAGCGCCTTCTCCTGGTTCTGGCGGCAACGGGCCTGCTTTCGGGCTGCGCCGATTACCTGAACCATCGCGATTCGATCACCTTCGGGCTCGGCAATGCGGTGGAGGCCAATAAGGGCATCCACATCCAGGAGCCTTTCCCGCGGGTGGCGCAGAACACCAATATTCCGAGTGACGGCAAGGTCATCAATCGGGCGATGCGCACCTATCAGGGCGGCGGGCAGACGAGCGCGCCACCGCCGGCAGCGGTGATCCTGCCGATGGCCACGCCGCCGAATGGAACCAATTCCGCCGCCCAGTAAAGGGCGGCCCGAAACATGAACAGCGGCAATAGTGCCGCTGGAATGTGAAGTGAAATACTAGGCTTCTCTCGATCCTCGGCCGAAACGGTCGAGATCGGGTGATCCGAAAACAGATTTTATAAGTTCAGACGCGGGATGCGGGCGGATAACCGCTGATATTTTTGAAGATTCCGCCCTTGTATTAAGCCTGTGTCGTCCCGAGCACTTCGCTTCTGGCGACAGCTAAGCCGTGGCGGATATTCCGCCGCGATCCGAGGAGCATGCCATGTTGAGTAAGGCAATCAGACGCTTCCTGGACGACAACCGTGGCTACGTCATCGCCTTGACGCTGATTTCCATGCCGCTTCTGCTCGGCTTTTCGCTGATGGTCATCGATGTCGGGCGCACGGGCAATCTCCACACCGACCTGCAGAATGCCGTCGATGCCATGGCGCTTGCCGGCGCCCGCGAGCTCGACGGCCGCGACGACGCGATCGACCGGGCCAATGCGGCAATCGAGACGCTTGCCAACAGCGCCGCCTTCGGTGGCGGCGGCACCGGCATGTCGCTCGGCTCGCATATCACGGTGACCTATGATGCGGGAAACGACGCCGGGAGCACGGTGACGGTCCATTACCTCAAGAGCATTCCGGCGGACGACGATACGGATTTCGATCCTACCAGCTCGACCTACATGGCCACCGGCCCAAACGATGCTTCCTACGCCTATGTAATTGCCAAGCCTCAGGCGATGACCACGATCTTTCCAATCCCCGTCGGCTTCAATCGGGATACGATAAACGTTGCCGCCGAGGCCATAGCGGTCTATCGGGCCAGCGCCTGCAACGTGACGCCGATCTATATCTGCAATCCGTATGAGAACGCCTCCGGCACCAACAACGAAGAGGCGGAAGAACTGCTGCACACGAATTTTGCCGCGGGCAACCTCTACGGCGTGCAGATCGAGCTTCACAGTACTGCCTCCAGCTCACCCGGCCCCGGCAATTTCGGCTTTCTCTCGACCTATGGCAATGGCGCGAATGTGCTCGCTGAAGCCCTGGCGACCGGCGCCCCGGGTGTGTGCTACAAGCAGGATGCTTTGGAAACCAAGACGGGCGCCAATGCCGGCCCCGTGGAGGCGGGCCTGAATACACGCTTCGGCCTTTATGGCGGCTCGTTCAAGAGCGCGAGCAATGATGGCCGCTATCGACCGGCGCGCAATGTTCGCTCGGCGCAGACGCAGACGGGCGGCGCCAACAAGATCTGCAGCGACTATGATCCGGTGATGTCCGGCAGCACCGTAGGCGATATCAACCTGGCCGTGCCGCTCGGCTATGGGGCGTCGATGAGCCCGCTTGCCGGCGGCAAGATAAGCACCGGCAACAATTGGCAATATAACACTTACTGGAATGTTGCGCATGGCACAGGCGTTCCTTCGACCAGCGATATCCTGAGCAATCATTCCAGCTATCCGTCGCCAACAGGGTCGCCGTCGCAGCCTTCAGCCTATGACGTCTATCGCTACGAGCTCAACGATCCGACTCTGCTCAACCATGCTTCCAACAGTGGCGAAAAGGGCGCCCCCCTGACCGGCGGGCAATGCTACTCCGGGCCGGACCTGTCGAACTACAGCGATGGCGACTACGGCGATCGCCGGGAAATCTTTGCGGCCGTGGTGAACTGCAAGCATGAATACAATGCCGGTCGCTTGACGGGGCATAGCACCGATACGCGCGCAATCGCCTTCGCCCGCATGTTCGCGACGAAGCCGGCAATCAAGCAGAGTAGCGAGCGCTATCTGTCGCTCGAAATGATCGACATCACCGGCAAGGGCGGGCGCGGCACGCTTGACGAGTTCCTGCGGGAAGAAGCGGAGTTGGTACGATGAGGGCGTTCAAACATCTTCTTGAGTACCGGCCCAATTGCACATTCTGGCGGAAGGAAGAGGGTGCCGTGCTCACTGAGGCGCTGGTTGCGGTGCCGTTCGTAACGCTTTTTGCTGTCGGCATTCTCGAATTCGGCAACCTAATGTGGGAGCGGATGCAGATCGATGCCGGCCTGCGCGATGCCGGCCGCTATCTCTCCCGCTGTCGTCCGTCTTCGCCGACCTATACCGCCACCTGCACCGAGGCGACGGCGAAAACGATCGCCTACTACGGCACGCAGGCGCCGGCGGCGGGCGCGGTGCTGCGGGTCCCAGGATGGGGCCCGGGTCTGGGCGATATCACCGTCACGCCGGTTAGCGCCGACGGCACGATCACGCTCGCGACCGCGCATCTTTACGAAGCCTCGCCGCTCTTCGGCTGGCTCGGCATCGGCGCCATCACCATCAGCGTCTCGCATGAAGAGAGGTATATGGGATGGTAACCGAACGGATACATGAACAGCCGTTGGGCGATCTGGTGGAGCAGGGCGCTCCGCTGGCCGGCAGCGCGTCCACCCCTCCCTCATTCCTGCGCTCGTCACAGGAAACCAGCGGCGCCGCGTCGGCGGCACTGAAGAAGCAATATCGGGGTTGGGCACGCGTTGGTTTCGGCGTCGAGTCGGAGAGGGTCAATCACGGTGCGGACGCACTGTGGCTGGATCCCTGTGACGAGCACAGGGATGAGGGTGGCGCGAATTCCGCGACAACGTCCGGCGGATCGGCCTCGCCTGCTCGGAAGATCGGATTCCGCCAGGACGAGAGCGGCGTCGCACTTTCCGAGGCGCTGATCACGTTTCCCATCGTGCTCCTGGTCTTTGCCGCCTTCATCGAATTCGGCTACGCGATGTCGCAATGGAACCAGACGGTTAAGGCGCTGCAATATGGCGCGCGATTGGCGGCCGTATCCGATCCGCTGGTGAGCCAGGCGGCTTTTGACGCCGCATTTCCAATGGGCGCTGCGAATCCGTTGAACAACGGGGGCGCGACGCCGAACGATGCGTCGATCTCCGTGAGTTGCGGCCCCGGCTATGCGGCTTGTGATGCCGCTCGACTGAGTCGGATCGTGCGCGGAAGCGACGGCGTCTGCGGCACGGCGGGCGATCCGCGGCCCGGCATCTGCGATATCAACTGGCGCATTCAGCCGGCGAACCTGGTCGTCACCTACCAGCGTTCCGGGCTCGGCTATTGGGGCCGCCCCGAGGGGGCGGTGCTAACCATGCGGTTCGAGGTTCGCAACATCACCTTCGACCTTCCGCTTCTCGGCGGTCTGCTGGGGCTCGACGACATTACCGTGCCCGCCCATCCGGTGACGATCACGACTGAAGACCTGAGAACGTGCTCAACCTGCTAAACCTTTGATAATGCGTGGGGAAGCGAGATGACAGCCCATATGAACTTCGTAGCGACCACCAAGATCCTCGTCCTTTCCGACGATGCCGCGGCTGCGAGCTTCATGCTCGACACCTTCGGATCGCTGTCGCGCTACGACGTCCGCCACATGGCGCTGAGGGCGCTCGGAGAAAAGGGTCGTTTCGATCTGGCCGTGTTCCACATGATCGTGCTCGATGTCGACAATGGCGAGGTGCTGCAGCAGCCGGAGCTCTTCTCCTTCCGCGCCAATCACCGCAGCATCCCGCTCGTCGTCGTTTCCGAGGAGCTGACGGACGAGCGGATGCGGTTGCTTATCCGCCTCAATGGCAGCGACTGGCTGAAGAAGCCGCTCGACCGCCGGGCGCTGATCGACATGATCTCGACCCATACGCCGACTGCGGGCGCGACCGGCAGCCGCGTGCATGCGGTCGTCTCGGCCGTCGGCGGGGCAGGGGCGAGTGTGATCGCCTCCTCGCTTGCCCATGTGCTGGCGCAGCCGACGAAAACCGGCACGCCGCGTGTCGATCTCTTCGACATGGATTTTTCCTCCGGGTCGCTCGGCTATTATCTGAACCTCGTCAACGACTATGACCTGATGCCGGTCATCGCGAATCCCACGCGCGTCGACCTCGAATTCATCGATCTCGTGCGCAAGCGCCATTCGAGCGGCTTTTCGCTTCTCTCCTTCAAGCAGCCATCGGTCCTCTGGTCGCCGAAGGGCGCGGAACTGGTGCTGCGCATGCTGGACGTCGCAGCCTTCGAAAGCGACGAGACGGTGATCGACATGCCGTATTACAGTACGCCATGGAAGGACGACGTGCTGCGATCGGTCAACAGCGTCACGATCGTCACCGAGATGACCATCCCCGCGCTGCACCAGGCGCGGGACCTCTTCCTGCATCTGACGCGGCTGCGCGGCAGCCCGGCCTCGATCTTTCTCGTCGTCAACAAATATCGCAGCCGGCTCTTCAGCCTCGGCGTCAGCCGCAAGCAGATCGACCAGGTGTTCAAGGACATTCACGCCCATATCGTCGCCTATGACTGGGAGACGTTGCGCGAGGCGCTCGACCGCGGCGTGCTGCCGGTCGAGGTCAACGCGCGCTCGCGCTTCTGCAGCGCGGTCGGCAAGCTCGGAGCATTGGTGAAATGAAGGCAGGGGGACAGGACATCGGCAAGCGGCAGGCGGGAACGGCGTGGCAGCGATTGGCGGGCGCCCTACTGGTGCTGATCCCGCTTACCCTTCCCGCGATCGCCAAAGCGGCGAGCGCGCGGGTGCCGCGCAATCTCGGCCAGACGACGGCGACCGTGGTGAACGCCGCCCAGGCCCACCCGGCCGGCACGATCGTGATCAAGAGCGACGAGCGGACTCTCGACCTTGTCCTCTCCGGCAAGAGTGCGCTTCGCTACCGCATCGGCGTCGGCCGCGACGGTTTCCGCTGGACGGGCGTCGTCAGGATCGGCCGCAAGGCGGAATGGCCCGATTGGCGCCCGCCGGCGGAGATGAAACTGCGCTCGCCGGAACTGCCCGATCTCGTACCGGCGGGCCCGTTCAATCCCATGGGCGCGCGCGGGCTCTATCTCTACCGCGGCGGGGCGGACACGCTCTACCGCATCCACGGAACCAACGAACAATCGACCGTCGGCGAATTCGCCTCCTCCGGCTGTTTCCGGATGAGCAATGCCGATGTGATCGATCTCTACAACCGGGTGAAGCTGGGGGCGACGGTGGTGGTGAAGTAGGGAGGCAGGCCAGAGGGGGTGAGCGGCACCCGCAGAGTAACGAGTGTGTGTAAGGAGTAAGGCTGATGGCGAATGGGTTCATAGGACGCTTTTACAAGCAGCCGCCGCAGGAGAGGGCCGAGGGCGGTCCGGTCGTCGAATTTCCCTCAGGCGGGGCGGCGGTGTTTGCGGCCGCGCCGGTGGCGGCAGTCGCCGAGGCGACAAGCGAAGAGCAGTCGCCGCTTGGCCTTGACATGGTCTCCGAAAGGGTGAACCTCCATCGTCACCTGCTCGATCATATCAATCTCGGCATTCTCGACTCGCTCGATACCGAAGAGATCGCGGCGGAGATCCGGCCGCTGGTCAAGGACTATATCCGCCGCAACAACTCAGCCCTGAATGCCAAGGAAATCAACGATCTTGTTCGCGACATCACCGACGAGATGCTGGGCCTCGGGCCGATTGAGCCGTTGCTGGCGGACGAGAGCGTCGCCGACATTCTCATCAACGGCTACAAAAACGTCTATGTAGAGCGGAAGGGCGTGCTCGAAAGCACGGCCGTGCGCTTCAAGGACGAGGACCACCTGCTGCGGGTGATCAACAAGATCGTCTCGGCGGTCGGCCGCCGCGTCGACGAGTCGACGCCGATGGTCGACGCCCGCCTCAAGGACGGCTCGCGCGTCAACGTCGCGATCCGGCCGATTTCGATCGACGGCCCGCTGGTTTCGATCCGCAAGTTCACCCGCAAGCCGCTGACCATGGAGCGCCTCGTCGAATTCGGCGCCATGGCGGAGGAGATGCGCATCCTCTTGAGCGCCGCCGTCAAGGGGCGGGTGTCGATGGTCATCTCCGGCGGTACAGGCTCGGGCAAGACGACGCTGCTCAACGCGCTCTCCTCGCAGATCTCGCCGAAGGAGCGGCTGATCACTATCGAGGACGCGGCGGAACTGCAATTGCAGCAGCCGCATGTGGGCCGTATGGAGACCCGGCCGCCAACGCTCGACGGCCGCAACGAGATCCGCCAGCGCGAGCTTCTGAAAAACGCGCTGCGCATGCGGCCGGACCGCATCATCGTCGGCGAAGTGCGCGGCGAAGAGGCCTTCGACATGCTGCAGGCGATGAACACCGGCCATGAAGGCTCGATGACGACCATCCACGCCAACACCCCGCGCGATGCGGTGAGCCGCCTCGAGCAGATGGTGGGCATGGCCGGCATGCCGATGACCCCGCAAAGCGTCCGTTCGCAGATCGCCTCGGCGATTACGCTCATCGTCCAGGTGCAGCGCTTGAGCGACGGCAGCCGCAAGCTCGTTTCCGTCTCCGAGATCACCGGCATGGAGGGCGAGGTCGTGCAGATGCAGGAGATCATGCGCTTCAAGAAGACCGGCACCGACGAGAACGGCCGGATCGTCGGCGAATTCCGCGCCTCGGGCCTGAGACCGCGCTTCGTCGAGGAATTCGCCGAAGTCGGCATCGTCGTGCCGCAGTCGATCTTCGAGCCCGGCAAGCCGTTGCAGACGGGAGGCAAGAAATGACGCTCCTGCTCCTTTACGGCGCCGTCTTCGTCGCGGCGCTGATTTCCGCCGAAGCGCTGCTGCGCGGCTACTTCCGGACCTCCGAACGCAGCAAGGCGGTCAACCATCGCCTGAGCCTGCTCGCCGGCAATGAAAACCACCGCGAGATCTACCGCGATATGCTGAAGGAACGCGGCGCCGAATGGCGTTCGCTCCCGCTGATGCAGCGGCTGCGCCAATACTACGTGCAGTCCGGTATCAAGTTCGACGGCAAACGCTTCACGCTCTATGGTGTCGCAGGCGCGCTTGCCGTCTGGCTTGTCGTGCAGTTCTTCGTGCCGACCAACCTGGTCCGCATTCCGGTCTTTCTTGCGATCTGCCTGCTCATCCCTGTCATCGTTATCTGGCGGGCTCGGGCGACCCGCATGCGCAAGTTCGCGGAAAAGCTGCCCGAGGCGCTCGACGTCGCGACGCGCAGCCTTGCGGCCGGGCATCCGCTGCCCGCGGCGATTTCGCTGGTCGCGCGCGAAATGCCGGATCCGATCGGCAGCGAGTTCGGCCTCCTTTCGGACGAACTGACCTATGGCGTGACGCTCGACGATGCGCTGATCAACCTCAATGATCGGGTGGGGGTCGAGGATCTCAACCTGCTGGCGATCTCGCTCAGTGTCCAGGCCGGCACCGGCGGCAATCTGGTCGAGATCCTGCAGAACCTCTCCAAGACCCTGCGGGACCGCTTCATGCTGAAGGCGAAGGTCAAGGCAATTTCGGCGGAGGGGCGCTTCACCGCGATCTTCATGTCAGTCTATCCGTTTCTTCTCTACAGCATGATCAAGGCGCTGTCGCCGGCTTATTTCGACCCGGTCTGGAACAGCGGCTACGGCTCGATCATCGTCACGAGCCTGCTGATCGTGATGGCGATCGGCAATGTCATTCTCTACAAGATGGTCAACTTTGAGTATTGAGGTGCCGCCATGTGGAACGAGTACGGCATTTACCTCGTCGTCTTCTTCTCGGTTCTGATCTTTTCCGCAGCCGCATCGGAGGTTGTCTTCCGTCGCCGCGAGGTCGGCGTCCGCCTCTCCGAGGCGCGTGCCAGGGCACACGGTGACGAATTTCACGTCGGCGAGGCCGCGATCGACGAGCTCGGCGAGGCGGAAAACCGGCTGATCCGCCGCTATTTCGAGATCACCCGGCGCGACACCAACGCCAATTCGACGCAGAACCGACTGATCCGCGCCGGCTATTTCAGCGCCAATGCGGTCACGACCTTCCAGATGATCCGCGCGATCGCCTGTATGGGCGTACTGGTCGCAACCGTCTGGGCTCTGAACCGCTTCGTGCCGGAAACGTCCAGACTGATGACGCTCCTCATCGCGATGTTCGCCGCCGGCGCGACTTTCATCCTGGTGAATATCTATATCGACCGGCGAGGCGACGCGAAGGAGCGGGAGTATCGCCGCCTCTTTCCCGATTTCATGGACATGCTGATCGTCTGCCTCGACGCGGGCATGAGCCTCGAGGCGGCGGCAAACCGCGTCGCGCGGGAATTCGTCAGCAAGAGACAGGATTTCGGCCTGCATCTGTCGATCATGATGCTCGAGGTACGCGGCGGCCGAAGACTGCGCGAGGCGCTTGCCAATCTTGCGGCGCGGCTCCGGATCGACGAGGCGCGCGCGCTTTCGGTGCTGTTCCGGCAATCGGAGGAACTTGGCACGAGCGTCACCCAGACGCTCAGGGTCTATAGCAAGGAGATGCGGGATCTTCGCATCGTGCGGGCGGAGGAAAAGGCCAATGCCCTACCGATCAAGATGCTGCTGCCGCTCGGAGCTTTCCTGTTCCCGGTCAGCCTCGTCATCGTGCTCGTTCCCATCGTCATCCGCGTCATCAGCTTGCTCGTCGGCATGACGGCGCCCGGCGGTTAGAGCGGGATCGAGGAAAGTGTGTGCGGGTTCCGCCCGCATGCCGCTCCAAATTGGTAGAGGAGGTTCCCATGCATTCGCTCGACGAAGTTCGTGAAGATTTCGCCGCCACGCTCGATCCCCGGATGCCGCTGGCGCCGATGAGCATCGAGGAAACCGGGCTCGAACTGTCGTTCCTGCTGCGGCTCACGGCGAAATGCGCGACCGAACAGGACACGGTGACGCCGTCGCATCTGGCCGAGCGCATGAAGCTCTCCAAGGCGGTCGTCAATCTCCTGATCAAGGAACTCACCAAGCTTGCTTACTTCGAGGCGCGCGGGCTGGCGGGAGAGGACGTCAGATCCGACATCCGCTACGCGCTCTCATCGAAGGGTGTCGAATATGCGCAAGCCGCCTTGCGGCAGTCGAGCTACGTAGGGCCGGCGCCGGTCTCTCTCGATGCCTTCTGCCGCCAGCTCGGGCTGCAGACGATCCATCACGAACGGGTGACACCGGAGGTCCTGACCAACGCCCTTGATGGGCTCGTGCTTTCGCCGTCGCTGATCGCGAAGCTTGGGCCGGCGATGAATTCCGGGCAATCGATCCTGCTTTACGGACCACCCGGCAACGGCAAGACGAGCATCGCCGAAAGGTCCGCGCGCCTCTTCCGGCAGACGATCTTCGTGCCCTATGCCATCGAGGTCGGCGGCTACGTCATCAGCTTCCATGACGAGGCGGTGCATCAAACGGTTACGGGAGCAAAGCCCTATTCCAAGGCCGACCGGCGTTGGGTCGAATGTAAACGGCCGGTGATCAAGACCGGTGGCGAGCTGACGCTCGATCTCCTCGACCTGACCCTGGGTGAGGGCTCGAATGTCTATGAGGCGCCGATCCACCTCAAGGCCTCCGGCGGCATCTTCATCATCGACGACTTCGGGCGCCAGCAGGTCCTGCCGCAGGCGCTGATCAATCGCTGGATCGTGCCGCTCGAGCGCGGCTACGATTTCCTGACGCTGCATACGGGCAAGAAGTTCAAGGTTCCCTTCGACGAGCTCGTGGTTTTCTCCACCAATATCGCGCCGCGGGATCTTTCCGACGAGGCGGGCCTGCGGCGGCTGAAATACAAGATCTTCGTCAACACGCCATCCCGGGAGGACTATTTCCAGATCTTCGAAGCCTATTCGCACAGCGTCGACGTGGAGCTTTGCCCACGCGACCTAGAATTGTTCTACGATCATCGTTACAGTGGCGAATCGATGGCGTCCTGTTACCATCCGAAGTACCTGCTCGATTTCATCGGGTCCTATTGCGAATTCAATGGAGTGCGGAAGGTTGCGTCGCTGGAGTTGCTGGAACGGGCCTGGGAAGGGGTATTCACGTCGGATTGAGACGTGAATGATGCCTCTCCGCCCTGGACGGCGCCGGGATATGTTCGAGGGCTTCGGCCTGCTAAAGCGCGTCGCGATCAAACGTACTCGTTCGACGCGCTTTAGGTCTATGTTTTTGTGCATGTCGTTGCCCCAAAACCGCTGCGCACTTTTGGGCGACATGCATTAGCGGCGGAGTGAGGCTATGGTCAGCTTGGCGAATGTCGATGTGGAACTCGATGGCGTGCGGCGCGAACGGGCTGCGGAAGAGCCCGCCCGTTCCCGCTTCGCGCCCTTCATCGCGCTCGCGGTGGTGTTTCTGCCGTTGAATGCCGGGATGCTGCTCTATACGGCCAAGAATGCCGCGGATGTGCGCGAAAGCCGGGAGGCTCTCGCCGCGGTCAAGCGTTCGATCGACGGGCTGAAACTGCAGATCGAGAAGCAGGGGCGGCATGTCGTACAAGGTGCCAAGGCCGACGAGCTTGCGATCATCCGTCAACAATTGGAAGGGCTGCGAAAGGAGATCGCGGAATTCGATGGCGGCGTGCGCGTCTCGGCGCCGGCCTCTAGCGGCTCCGTTATCCTGAGCGCGCCAGGCAAGGGGGTCACGCAACGCCTCGCGCCTTCGTTCGGGGCTCCGGCCGGTGGACCGGATGTGGCGGAAGGCTCTCCGCCGGCTGAAACCGACGGTACGTCGATCGCCGACCTGCCGCGCTACGAGCGCTCGATCTCTCCCGAAGGCAAGCTCATTCTCCGCAAGGTGCAGTAGAGTGGGATGCGGGCGGAAAACCGCGCACACTTTTCCTCATCCCGCTCGACGGTCTGTTGAGGTTCCTGCATGGGATCACTGCCGGTGCCCCTCGCTCTTCGGTCATCCTCGGGCTTGACCCGAGGATCCAAGCACTAACCTCCCCTAAAGTTCGAAGGACAGCCTACCCAATCCGGACAGGACCATGCGGGGACGGTGCTTACGATTGGATCCTCGGGTCAAGCCCGAGGATGACGACGTAGGAGGAGTAGTCGACATTCCGGCTACGCCTAAATATGCAGCAGCCCGATCATAGACGCAGTACTGCGTCAAGCTCAGGCTCGGGTCAGATGGGCGCCTGCGGTGGCCTTCAGCCGGAGATTTTCCGCCGGCGCCGGGCGGCCCACATGGAAGCCCTGGACCTGGTCTATGCGGAACTGCCGCATGAGCCCCATTTGGTCCTCGGTTTCCACCCCTTCGACGAGAATCTTGTGGCCGCGATTTCGCACGAGACCGATAATATCCCTCAACATCGCCTTGCCCTTCGGAGTGTCGCAATCGTGAAGGAACGAACGGTCGATCTTCACCGTGTCGAAATCGATCAGCCGCAGCCATGACAGGCCGGCGAAGCCGGTGCCGAAGTCGTCGAGCCAGATACGGACGCCCAATGTCTTGAGGTCGCTGATGCATCGCAAGACGTCCGAATGCATCTCCATCTCCAGCCCCTCGGTGATTTCGAGCGCCAGCCGGGCGCCGGCGACTCCCGTTTCACCAAGAATGGCCGCGACGGAAGCGGCGAAGCCGGGCGATTTAAGCTGGATGGGCGAGACGTTGACGCTAACCACCGGAACGCGATCGTCCGACAGGATTTCGCGGCAGACGGTCCTAATCGCCCAACGCCCGAGCTCCAGGATGACGCCGGTGCGTTCCGCGATCGGGATGAAAAGGCCGGGCGGGACCGCGGTGCCATCGAGCATTTTCAGCCGCATCAACGCCTCGACGGCGTCGATTCTGCCCGATGCGACATTGCGGATCGGCTGGTAGACCATCGAGACGAGGTCCTGGTCGGTCGCGATCTTGAGCAGGGCCGCGATGTTCTCGCTCTCGTCACTGGTCAGGGGATCGCTCGGGTCGAAAAGCTTTGCGCAATTGCGGCCGCTCGCCTTGGCGCTGTAGAGCGCGCGATCGGCCTCATGGATAAGCCTCTCGAGCTTCGAACCCGTCTGGTTTCGAGTGAAGGCGGCGCCGACGCTGACGGTGACCACGGCCGTGCCGTCGCGCCGTTCCTGATGCGGCAGGGCCAGGTTTTCGACGTTGCGGCGTATGGCTTCGGCGAGCTCGGCGGCCTCTTCGCTTGATTGCATATGCGCAAGGACGATGAACTCCTCACCGCCGTAACGGCCGATGGAGCCGTTGCAAGCCTCTATCGATTCCTTGAGGGCATTGGCAACCAGGACCAGGCAGCGATCGCCTTCCTGGTGGCCGTAGAAATCATTGTATTTCTTGAAGAAATCGACATCGATGAGGATTGCGGCGAAGCTCTTTCCGCGCCTCTGCCAGTCTCCCCAATAGTCCCGCAGCGTCTGGTCCACGGCGCGGCGATTGTTGAGGCCGGTCAGCGAATCGGTGTGCGACAGCCGCAGCAGCGCCCTTCCGCGCTCGGACGCCTCCTTGTGCTGGATTCTCGCCTCGATGGCATTGAGAAAGACCTTGTAGCGCTCCCTGTTGAGCTTCCAGTTCACGTAGGAAGTAAAGATGAAACAGGAGACGTTGAAGGTGCCGAATGCAAGCCGGTAGGAAACCTCCGCCGGGGGGAAAGATAAAACTGCGGCAAAGAAGATCAGCAGAATCGTTATCGATGCGAGCAGGGACAGTCGAAACTTGAAGCTGAAGAACAGGTTGACGCTCATCATGAAGATGGCGCCGAAGACCATATAATAGGAGATGCTTTCGGTATCCGACGTCATCATCGCCGGATAGAGCCATCCGGCATAGGCGACCACCAGTGCGGCTGCGGCGGTGCAATCGATCGAATTCGCGGTGGCATTCAGGCGGACCTGTATTTCCAGGATGAAGAGCGCCACAACCGAAATCGTGAAACGCGCCGCGATCGTCATAGCCGCGACGTCCGGCACCAGCAGTATATCCGTCACTGAGAACAGCAGATACACGGCAACCGCGGTCCAGAGTCCCTTTCTGGTCGCCTGTATGCGCGTACCTTCGCCTTCCTCGTCATAGAGGGCGAGCAATTCGGTTGAAGCCGGTCTCGGCGGGTCATTGTCGAGATCGACTTCAGTGATGTCGGTCAACGTGTGCTTCATGCACCGATCCATTGCTTTGAGTCGCTCCATCGGAGCTAAGGTTCTCTTCCTACAGTTGACGTCACCTCAGACGTTTCAGTCCGCCGTCCGCATGGGAAACCACTGCGCATAGGGCAACATTATTCGGCACAATAGTACGGGTCGATTAAGTTTTGCTGAATTCGACCAAGTTCAAATGCTTTTTCATCGGCGTAGCAAAACGGATCAGTCCGATCGTTTGTTAACCATATTCTATGAAAGCTTTAAGTACGGCTGGCGCCCCTTTCAAACTTGAGCATACTGTTAACAAGCTATTAACGGATGAGTTTCGCGTGACCCAATTCAAGATTGTCTTCGACGGCGAAAGCCTTATCACCCCAGAGTCCATCACAACCGAACTGTCTCCCGCCAAAACGGCTCAACACGAGAAGCAACTCGAAACCGCCAAGGCCGAGCTCGCGCTCGTGCTGTCGATCGCGCGGCAGCAGATCGAAGGCGGGCGGGAACCGGCCGCCATCATTCACCAGCTCATCGGCGCGCTTCACGGAATGCGCGGCAAATTCGATCCGAGCGTCTGGCAAGAGCTCGTGCCGTTGGTGCAAAATCATCCGCTCGCGGATTTCTTCCACGAGGATCCGTTCACGCGTTGGTCCTTCGAGAAACCGCGCGGCTATTCCGGCGACGCGCAGCTGATCGACTTCATCTATGGCCATCCGAGCACCTCGGAGGCGATCGAGAAGGCGTCGCCGCTCGGTCGCGCCCTTTATGAGTACACCAGCAACGCGCCGTCCTCGGTTGCGGTTCGCGAAAGGCGCGATCTCCTGACCCGGCATGTCGATGCGTTGGCGAGCGAGCGGGGTGGCGAGACAGAGGTCCTCACGCTCGCCGCCGGCCATCTGCGCGAGGCAGACCGCTCGGTCGCCCTGAGCGAGGGACGGATAAAGCGCTGGGTGGCGCTTGATCAGGATCCCTTGAGCGTCGGCTCTATCGCGCGCGACTTCAACGGAACCTGCATCGAAGCGATCGACGGGTCCGTTCGCGGTCTCCTCACCAGGGGCTATGATCTGGGCCAGTTCGACTTCGTCTATGCTGCCGGTCTCTATGACTATCTCGCCGATAAGGTGGCGGTGAAGCTGACGCAGAAGTGCCTGGAAATGTTGAAGCCCAACGGGATCTTCCTGTTCGCCAATTTCGCAGACGAGATCAGCGACGACGGCTACATGGAAACGTTCATGAACTGGGCACTGCTACTGCGTTCGGAAAGCGATATGTGGAAGATCATCAATGCGAGCGTCGACCGCAACACGATCGACGCGCGTGTGGAATTTGGTGAAAATCGCAACATCATCTACGGCATTCTGCAAAAGCGCCCGTGACGACGCGGAAGGCTCGCTCTTACTGCATGTCTTCTTAAAATCGACATCGATTCAAGAAGACATGCAGCCGTTGAGCAAACGGCCGTCGACGGTAATCCGATGCCGGCAGCCGTCAGCGCTGAGCGTATTTCACGCTGTTCTTCATCAATTCAAGGTTGGTCGCGGTCGTCTCGTTTGCGGGATCGAGCTCGTAGGCCTTCAGGAAGTAGCGACGCGCTTTGGGCAGGTCGCCGCGTAGAAGATGAGAGTAGCCCAGGTTGTTGTAATAGACCGGGGTGTTGCCGATCATCTTTGCGAGCTGCACATAGGCCCGGTCTGCCGTGTCGAACCGGGCGATCATGTCCGCGGAGGCGGCAAAGCCGAGCCAGGCGGCTGGATCCTGAGGGAACACCGCGACCGCGCGCTTGTAGATGGAGTAGGACTTGCCATAGTTCTTTTCCTTGAACTGCAGCTTGCCCTTCGTGATCAGCTCATCGTTCTTGTAAAAGGCGACCGCCGAGTCGTCCTCCAGCGTCTTGGCGCTATCGCCAAATGCCGCTACGTCGTCGAAAGCGGCGGATTGGCACCCCGCCAGGACAATTCCGACGGCCAGCAGCGTCGTAATACATGCGATCCGTGATCCAACTTGCAATGCGATCATACCTACCCCCAAACTTACGGGTGCATCCTAGCCAAGCAAGTGCTGCTTCTCACGAAAATTCATCCCGAAGAAAAGCTAACAAATGAAGAATTGGGCAGGCGCGTAGCATTAAAGAGACACATTTGTTTGTCTCGCATAGCCGTTTCCACTGGAATTTCACGGGGGAAGTGGCTCGTGAAGAGCGAATCGGTCAGTCTGGGAAATGGCCAAGGTGCTTTGGCCGTGCATTGCAAGGAACGGTGGTAAGCTCCGCTTAAGCGCCGGCTCGTATGATGCAGCAATTCCACAGCGAGCTTGCGTGATCAGGGGCGCGCGGCGCTGTCGTCGAAAGGTCCGCCTTCAACCGAAAAGGAAGCATGTCCAATGCGCTCCCGGGTTCTCACTTTCGTTCGGCTCGGACCGTCTTTTGCCTATGCATTGGCCGCGGCTCTTCTCCTGAGCATGCTTCTGTTGGCGCGGTTTCCGTCGAGCGCGATGGTCTGGTCGCTCTATATGACGATCCTTCCGGCGGTGCGCGAGCCCGCCTTCCTGCTCCTGGATAGTGTCGGCATCGTAGCGGCCGTGGCGGCGCTGCTGATTGCCGCAGCGGTGGGGGTCCCCCTTGCCGTCCGGCCGGAGTTTTATGTGAGAACCCGTTTCATTCACGCGCATGTCGCGCTGGTCGCGTCGATGTTCGGCGTGGTGCGGGCGTCGAGCGCGCAGGCCGGGCTTTCCGGCCTCTCGCTTCCGCAGCTTCTGCGCGGCGATTGGTCCTTGCTACCCATGTCGAATCCAGCGCTTTGGATCGCGCTCTTTCTGCTGCTGGCCGGCGCTTGCCTGTCGTCGCATGCCGGCATCATCGGCCGCATTCGACGTCGGTGAATATGTTTCGATCCGTACCGATGCACCGGTCAGTGCTTCAGTCTTGAGCCGATACGTCCGTAAAGCGAAGCGGCCCTCGCATGCAGATGCGTCGATATTCCCCGGGGCAGTGAAGGCCTAAGAAGCGGCATGGCGAGCCCGAGCGGAGTCGCGCTTGCCGCGGCGGGGGGAGGGCGGCTGGCCTCTTCCGCTCCTTGCGGCGCTTGGCATTCGGCCTGCGGCCTTTGTGATTCTGCCAGTGTGCTCAGGTGCCATAGGGCCTCGCGCGATTTCGCTTTACACCGCATGTGATCCGGATCATCAGACACGATGTCTTCGAAGCTCTCGAAGGCGGCGACCGCCGCCTCTCTCAGACCCGCGGCCAGGAGGCATACGGCCAGCTTGTAGCGGACCACGCCGAGGTGCGGGTGGCGAGCGAGCAGGTTCTCGAAGGTTTCGCTCGCATCTCGATAGAGCGCCTGCGCCATCTGCGTGTCCCCGAGCCGATGCAGGATTCTGTCGACCTGCGGCATGACGGAAAGCAGTCCGCGATAGATCTGCTCCGCCTCGGCATAATCGCCCCGGTCGCAGCACAGTTGCCCCAGCGCGTAGCGGACGTGGATATGCCGGGGCGCCGATCGGGCCACTTGACGGTAGGCCGCCTCCGCCCGGTCTAGATCTCCGCAGGCGTGCAGGTCCATGGCGGAATCGAAGACCAAATCGATGCTGCGGCGGTTGAGGCAGCCGCGCAGATTTCGGCCGCTGCGCGTGCTTATAAGCACGCTTCGGCAGCGATCGCCTTGGCTCAGGCGCCGGCCTTCGACACGGCCGGCGTCTTCGCAGAGAAAACGCTCGGTGGCGAAGGCTCGCAGCAATCGCTCGAGCCGCGGGGAGACGGGTTCGAGGCATTCCAATTTCATGCGCGCCCAGTTCTCCTTGCCGATGCAACCGGCAAAGGCGTCCACTGCTTCGCTCTCGAGCTGCGGCGTGCAGAGCAGGCCGGTGCGCCCGGTACCGCAATTCCCGACCATCTGGATTTCGTCACAGAAATGCCCGTTGCTCTCGTCGAGATAGGTCTTCACTTCAAGAGGCAGGAATGCGCAATATCCTTCGTTGGTTTTCTCACTGCCCAGTGCGAGGACGGACCATCGCAGCGCACGCGAAACGTGTTTGTGGAGCCGTTCCCAGGACAGTCCAGCGTGGGCCTCGGGATCAGCGTGATATACGTTCTCCCAGTTCCCGCGAATATTTTCGAAGTCTTCAATCCGTTCAATAATATCTACTCTCATCGCTCAGCCCCGATGAAATATAATAAAATAAAATTCGATTATACGACGCCAGCCTCGATTATTGAAGATAGCTACTTAAGGTAGAGGTGTGATGTGAAATGGAGTTATCATGCCTTGTGATTAAGACATAAGGTGTAGGTGATAGTTCATCTACGGCGCCGTACAGCGCAACGCGTCTTGTCAGGCGCAACAGCCGCAACCTGTGCTCTCACCAACGCACAGGAAATCAGGAGAATGCAGCAGGCGCTCAC
Source organism: Sinorhizobium sojae CCBAU 05684 (assembly GCF_002288525.1). Classification (NCBI taxonomy): domain Bacteria; kingdom Pseudomonadati; phylum Pseudomonadota; class Alphaproteobacteria; order Hyphomicrobiales; family Rhizobiaceae; genus Sinorhizobium; species Sinorhizobium sojae. The sequence continues at coordinate 2,911,537 of NZ_CP023067.1, read as the reverse complement.
CGTTCCATGAAGGCGCGCGCCATGCTGTCCCGGATGGGCTTCGTCAGATAGTCGAAGAAGGTGCGCTCGGCCGTCTGGATCAGGATTTCGGCCGGCATGCCCGGGGTCGGCGCGAAGCCGGGGACGCGGGAGAGTTCGCTGACCGGCAGGTTGACCCTGGCGAGATAGACTTCCCGCGAGGGGGCGTCTGCCGAGTCGGGAATGGAGTCGGCGGAGATGTAGTAGACCTCGCCGTTCAGCACCGGCGTTGTCCGCTGGTTGAGGGCTGTCAGCCGCACGATGGCGCCCTGGCCGATCTTCACGCTGTCGATCTCGGTGCGCAGGATCTGCGCCTCGATGATGAGCGGGACGTCCGACGGCAAGATTTCCATGATGGCTTTGCCGCTCTCGATAACGCCGCCGGATGTGTGGTAGTGAAGCCGCACGACCGTGCCGGTGACCGGGGCATTGATAGTGGCCCGACGCAGGACGTTCGCAGCGCCTCTCAACTGCTCGCGTACGGAGTCCAGCTCGGCCTCCGCCTGCTGCACTTCTTCCAGTGCCGCCTCGCGATAAGTTTCCTCCGTCTGCCGGATCTGCTGTTCCTGTTTCAGGATCTGCGAGCCCGTTTCCGAAATCTCGGCCATGAGCCTGCCGATCTGTCCCTCCGCGTCGGCGATCGCTCGCTGGATCGACTTGATCTCTGTCTTGCGGATCAAGTTCTTCGCAAGCAGCGTCTGCTTGCCGGCGTGTTCCTCCTGGAGGAGAGCGAGCTGCCGGCGAACCGCCCTGAGCTGCTGCGAGTAGCCTTCGGCGCGGAAGCGGAACCCTTCGATGTTCTGCCTGAACAGTTCGATCTCGCTGTCGAGTTTGCTCTTCCATGCCTCGAAGTTGAGTTCCTGGCTGTCGACGATTGGCCGAACCTCCGGATCCTGCACATGCGGCGAGAGAGTGTCCGGCAGGGTGATCGCATCCGCCCCTTGGATCTGGGCGGTGAGGCGTGCGATGATCGCGTCGAGCCTCGCCTGTCGCAGGAACAATTGCCTTTGATTGGCGAGCGCCGACGTCTCGTCAAGGCGCACCAGCGGCTGGTCCGCCACCACATGATCGCCCTCGCTTACCAGGATCTCCTCGATGATCCCGCCTTCGAGATGCTGGATGATCTTGTTTTGCCCGGTTGCTACGAAGCTTCCCTGGGCAATGACGGCTGCTGCCAGCGGTGCGGTGAAGGCCCACAGACCGAAGCCTCCGAACGTCGCCGCCATCAAGGCGAGCCCGATCAGGGTCTGCCTCCAGATCGAACGCGGAACCTCCGAATACCACTCGAGGTCATGTATCTTCACCGTATGCGCCATGGTCGCCTACATCAGTTGGTTCTGGGCAAGCGTGTTGCCCTCGATGTTCATGCCGCGTGCGGAGAGCGCCTTGAGCACGTCCTGACGCATGCCGAACAGGGCCACCGTGCCGTTGACCAGAAGCAGCACCTTGTCCACGCTGCTGAGGAGGGCGGGGCGCTGGGTGATGGTGATGACGGTGATTTTCTGTTCCCTGGCATGCTGGAGGGCACGCGTCAGCGCAGCCTCCCCGGCACTGTCCAGATTGGAATTGGGTTCGTCGAGTACGACCATGCGCGGATTGCCAAAAAATGCGCGGGCGAGGGCCACGCGCTGCTTCTGCCCGCCGGAGAGCGGCGAACCGTCGGCCGCGACGAAGGTCTCGTAGCCGTGCGGCAGCAAGGCGATCATGTCATGTACGTCGGCCAGCTTGGCGGCGGCGTAGATGTCGGCGTCGCTCGCCTCCTCCTGCATGCGTGCAATATTGGCCTTGATCGTTCCGGGGAACAGCTGGACGTCCTGCGGCAGATAGCCGATGTTTTCGCCGAACTGGCGCTGGTCCCAGTTCCTCAAGTCCATGAGGTCGAGCCGGACATTGCCGGATGTCGGCAGGATGGAGCCGACGAGCATCTTGCCGAGCGTCGTCTTGCCCGCGCCGGAACTGCCGATCACCGCCAACGAGTCGCCCGGGTTCAGCGAGAAGCTCACGCCGTTGAGGACAACGCGCTTGGTCCCTTGCGGCACGAAAAGCAACCGTTCGACGTCCAGGCGCCCCTCCGGCTGCGGCAGCTTCAGCCGCTCGAAATTGAGCGGCGAGTTCTGGAGCAGGGCGGTGATGCGCCCATAGGCGGCGCGGGATTGGATGACCTGATTCCAGCCTTCGATCGCGCCTTCGATCGGCCCCAGCGCCCGGCCGGCGATGATCGAGGCTGCAATCACCATGCCGCCCGTGAGCTCACCGTGCAAAGCGAGATTGGCGCCCCAGCCAAGCATGGATACCTGGGTGAGGAGGCGCACGGCCTTGGAGAGCGAAGCGAAGGCGATGTTGCGGTCCTGCGCCAGCACCTGCGACTTCAGCGAGCCCGCCATGTCCTTGCCCCAGATGCGAACCGCTTCGGGGATCATCGCGAGCGCATTGATGATCTGCGAATTGCGTGACATCGAATCGAGGTGGAGATTGGCCTTCGTCTGGAAACTGTTGGCCTCGCCGAAAGATGCGGCAGTCGCCCTCTGATTGAGAAGGGTGACGATCAGAAGAAGGAGGGCCGAACCAATGACGATCGAGCCGAGATGTGGGTGGATCAGGAAAACCGCCGCGACGAAGAATGGCGCAATCGGTGCATCCAGGAAGGAAAGCAGCGTGCCAGACACCAGGAAGGAGCGAAGCTGCTGCAGATCGCCGAGCGTCTGATATTCACGCCCGTTGCTGTGGAGCGAGGCCCTGGCGGCCGCGCTGAGGATCGGCGCGCCGAGTTGGGCGGCGACTTCCACGGCCGTTCGCATGAGGATCATGCGACGAATTCCATCGAAGACGGCCTGGAGGATCACAGCGCCGACGATCAGGACGGTGAGCATGACCAGCGTGTCGACCGAGCGGCTGGTCAGCACACGGTCGGAGATCTGGAACAGATAGATCGGTATCGCGAGCACCAGGACATTGGTGGCGATCGTGAAGATCATCACGATCATCAGGTTCTGCTTGATCGCCGTGATGCCCGCCTTGAGGCTCGCCGAGAAATCGACCGGCCCGAGGCGCTTGTGGAAAACGCCGCCGCCGTTGCCGCCACCGCCATTGCCACCGCCGTCCGAACCGCCCTTGTCAGGTGACCTATGTTCAGTCTTTACTGGGCCACGGTCGCCATCGATCACGACCATTCCCGGTACGCCGGTCTTGTCCTTTACCTCGGACTTCGCTTCGGCCTTCACCTCGGCTCTGGTCTCCGGGGCAGGCTTATCGCTGCGCTTGGCCGGTGCATGCGCTTCCCGGGCGAGCTGGTGCCTGTCGTGATGCCGTGGTTCGGGCCGGACTTCCGCGTCAATCGGGGGAACTGACTTCGTGGCCGGTCGTGCCTGCCGCGCGATTTCCGGCCTCGGCGCGGCACCCTGCGCCGTTCCGGCCTCTCCGATCGTCGGCGATGCCGCGGGATTTGCGCGATCGCCGCCGGGGAGGTCGCTTGCAGCGGCTCCGCCGCGGAGCACGCAGATCACACCGTCGATCTTTTTCACGGTTTGATTCAATACATCCTCCTGATTGTCGATCTCGCGGAGCAACTGCTGACCGGCGGCCTCTGCATCGAGCTTCTGCCGTCGCCGTTCCATTTCAATGTCAGCCGGGGAAATCTCCTCGCCGTCGCTTGCGAATGCTTGCAGGGACGGCGCGCGGTTGTCGGTCATGATCTTCTCCCGCGTTCCGCTCAGGCAAGCATGCTGTGCATTGGATCGGCATCGATATGGGGCGATGCATGATCAGACAGTCCCTTGTCCGTCCCGTCATTATGGGATCGCCCGAAGTCCGATTGCCCGTGGTCCATCGGCCGTGGGCCGGGGTCGGGAGCCATCATGTCCTCGCCGAGGAAGGCAACCGCTTCGTTCACGAGTGCATCGGGATTCTGGCCACCCAGGTAAGGTTCGTCCTGGATCAACTCGGCCTGGACAAGAACCTCGTCCGAATAGGCATCGCCGCCGGCATAGATCGTCCTGCCGGCATCGACGTCGAGAATTCCGGCATGGTTGACGAGGACATTCGAGCCGGTCGAGATCGACCAGTCTCCGTCGGAGCCGGTCACCAGAGCACTCTTCGCCAACGCGACCTGATCGCTATCTCCGAGAATGGTGGTTTGCTTGACATAGTTGAGATTGAGGAGGTTGCCCGAAATATAGAGCACCTTCAGTCCATTCATGCCGGCGAAAACCTGATCCTGGAGGACGTCGTCCGGGACCGATTTCTTGCCGCCCGCCAGCTTGTCGAGGGCATTGAGATAGGATTGCGGCATCGGCGCCACGCTCATCGCGCCACCGGCTTCCACGATGCCCGCATAGTTCCAGAGCAGGTTGCCGCCCGTGGAAACAGAACCTTCCCCGCTCGTTGCGAAGCCGTCGACGGGGCCTACGAGGTCGTTGTCGAACAGGATGTTCAGTTGCTGGATGATATTGGCGTCGTAGACATGCCCGCCGACGAAGATGAGATCGTAATAAGTTCCCAATTCGGCGAGCGAGACATTGTTCACCGCGGTGTTGCCGCCGGCGATGATCGAGGCCGTTGCACCCGCGCATGCCAGAATGGCCACGTCCTCATCCGTCATGAAGGTGAACTGCTCGAGCCAGTTCATGATCAGGAGGTCGCCCTTGATCTCGGTGATCGCCCAGGCCTTGGGGAAGTCGCCGCTACCGGCATTCCCGGCTTCTGCGGGCGAGGGATCCAGATGCTTGAACATCGCGATGTTGAATGCCTGGGTCGGATTTTCCCCAATCAGTTTCCAATTGTTCAGGGCAGGGCTCACGAGATCGCTGTCGCACCAGGCGTTGATCTGGACGATTGCATTGAATTCGACATGATCGCCGGCCACGGCCAGGACATGCGATTGCAGCCAGTTGTTCGTCAGCACGACGGAATTAACCAGGGTATTGCCGCCGGCTTCCAGCTCGACCGAGGCTCCAGGCGATACAGGCCCTTCGCCTGCAGCGAAGGATCCGCTGGCATGGAAGGATAAGATCGGTGCGTCGTTTGCCGTCTCGTCCGCCTCGTCCGGCTCAGGCAGGTAGTCTTCGAGGCGCGGGGCTTCGTCGACAAGTTCACCATTCACGTAGGTGCCTTCGAGCGTATCGGATTTGGCCTTGACCTGGCCTTCGGCGCCGTCGCTCGCCGCGAAAAATGCCTCCAGCTGTTGTGAGGCGGTGTCGATGAATGCGAGGACCGCGTCTGGGGAGCCAGGCTCCTCCGCGTCGGCGAGGGGAGAAACTTGACGGGCCGTATCGATGAGGTTGGCCAGCATCGCGCTGCTGTCGATCCGCAGGTCGAAACTTAACCCATGGCCGCCGATGCTGACGAAGTCATTGTCCGAAAGCCGTATATATTGGGCGCTATGCAAGGCGACCGACCCGGGCGGATCGATGTGGAAATCGAATTTCTGCGAGGAGGACTTGGCGGTCGACCAGTGCTGGGGGAGCGGCCCGGGCACGGCGAAGGCCGCTATGTCGCCGGGGGCGGAAAATGCGGGGGGGAGCGGTCCGACATAGGACAGGGAGTCCAGTCCTACCAGTTCCGGCGCGAGCGGTTTATAAGGAATATCCGGGTTGAAGTCGCCGAGTGCGTAAGGCGCCTTTACATTGACCGGCACGAAGGGAAGTTCCGGCGGATTCCGCTCGTCATCCTGGGTTGCCTGGAATTCCTCGTGAGCTTCGCGCAACCGGAGCTCTTCGATCTTGATTTCAAACAGTCCGATGAAATGGGCGATGGCCTCGGTCGCCTTGTCGAAATGCAAGGTCATTGTCAGCCCCCCTTTTACTTGCGGTGCTGGTGGACTGCGCGAGTGGGGCTCGCGCAGTCCTGTTCAATGCCCGATTCCGCATGTGAATCGGCGGCTTACGCTGTGATTAAGCGTCGTCCTCGCCGATAACAGACGTGCTGTAGTTGCCGCCGACGATCGTCATGTCGACAGTATTGCCCTGCAGATTGGCGCCGAGCACGATCTGCTGGTTGAAGGCGTTGGTGTCGATCACGGCGTCGGCCGTTGCCGAGGAAATTCCTTCGACGAAGCCATCGTCTCCGTTGTTGGAACCCCATGAGCCGGCGCTGCCATAGCCGCCGTCTCCGGTCGTGGCAGTGCCGCCGGCCCCGCCGCCACCGCCAGCACCGCCGGTCGCCGCTCCGCCCGCGCCACCGTCGGCCGAGGCGTCACCGGCCCATGCGCCGCTGAGCGCAAGGCCGCCAGCACCCGCGCCGCCGGTTGCCCCGGATGTACCGGTGCCGCCCGCGGCGTCGCCGGATGTTCCGCCATCCGCGGAGGCACCGCCACCGCCGCCGCCACCGCCGCCATTGCCGGCGCCGAGGCCGATACCCGCACCGAGGCCGACGCCTGCACCAAGCGCATTGCCGCCGTCACCGGCGTCGCCGGACGTGCTGCTGGCATCACCGGTGGTGCCGGATGCAGTGCTGTTGCCGCCATTGTTGCCGCCGGCGTCGCCGCCGATGTTCAAGATCGGGATGACGAAATCGTTGGCGGTGAGATCATCAATGCCGTCGCCGGCATCGCTCTCGGCCTCCGCCTCGTCACTCTCGATGTCGCCGGAATCGGCATCGCCAGCCGTACTGTTGCCTCCGTCGCCGCCGGCAGCAGCGCCGACGCCGAGCCCGACACCAAGCCCGAGGCCGACACCAAGACCAGCGCCACCGTTGCCGCCGGCGCCGCCCGTTGCTGCACCACCATTCGCGTCACCGCTGTCGCCGCCAGTGCCGACACCAACGCTCAAAGCGCCGCCGCCGTCGCCGTCGCCACCGTCCGCGTCGCTATCGGCGTCGCCGCCAACGGCAATACCGCCGAACGAGAAGCCGCCAACGGCAACACCGCCGGCGCCTCCATCGCCTCCATCGGCATCGGCATCATCGCCTCCCGAGCCGCCGTCGCCTTCGGCATCGATGCCGTCATCGGACGTGGCAGTACCGCCATTGGCATTGCCGCTCTGGTTCAGAGTGCCGCTGTTGGATACATCATGCAGGTGATCATCGTCCGACATGATGGCGGACTGGCTGATGACGTTGCCGACATCATTGCCGGCGCCATTGAGCGAGCCGTTGAGGATGTCCTTGAAGCTCACATTGGCCATGCCATGGATGATGGAATGGTCGATATCGGCGAAATCGTCATCCGAGGGCTTGTAGCCATCCAGATCGAGATCGATGTCCACGTCGACCTCTGTCTCGCTCTCGACCTCGACGTCGACTTTGGTCTCGTTGAGGTTTTCGTTCAGATTCTCGTTTTCGTTCTCGTTTTCGTTGTCATTCTCGTTTTCATTCTCGTTGTCGTTCTCGTTCTCGTTCTCGTTCTCGTTCTCGTTTTCATTCTCGTTGTCGTTCTCGTTCTCGCTGTAATTTCCGTTGTAGTTGTATGATTCCTGATACTGGTCCTGATCTTGTTCCTGTTCCTGCTCCTGCTCCTGCTCCTGTTCCTGTTCCTGTTCCTGTTCCTGGAGCTCGAACTGCGCCTGAAGCTCGGCTTGGAACTGATCCTGGTCTTGGCTCTGAGACTGGTCGTCCCATGGCCACAAGAAGTTTTTCTTGCTCATCGCTACGTCCTCAAAGTTGAGGCCGCCACAACCGAACCGCTTTCATCTCTCACGCGGATTTTGGTGGTGCGCGGTCTGAAATTGAAGTTAAGATTTGAAAATGGAAATCTGTGTCGCCGGGGCCCACGGCTATGGCCGGGATCCGGCACTGCTGGCTCAGGTATTCACCTCCCTTGTTATCGGGAGCAGTCAGCCAGGCTTTCGAGGGGCCATTCGGCCTGAAACGCAGTACTGGCAACGCAAACCTGAGCGTTCCCGCCCTCTGTTGTGCGGGAAAAGTGTGTTGCCAACAGGCCGGAATTGTAAGCTGTCAGTTCGGGCTAGTCCCGGTGGGCGAGGCTCCTCGAAGGTCGACATCCATAAAAAGGGATGTTGCGCAAAGGGCGTGTTTGGGAAACTCTTTCGACGTCTGGTGCTACCGCCTAGGGCGTAGTTTACGGTCGACCGCAAGCGTCAGATGTAATTTTCGGAAATTCTGAAATGCGCTATCCTGAAATGAACGGTTGGATGTCCGGTAGCCAGGTACACAAATCCCATGAAGCGATTTCACGAGATACTCCTCTTAATTGGACAGCTGAACTACACGTGGACCAACACGGAGAGTCTGCTCATTTACGTGATTGCCGGCCTTGCGAAGGTGGACAAGGAAACCGCCATCGTCATCTTCCTCACGCTGAATACAACACGCGCCCGGATCGAGCTTGTCGAGCGGCTCGCCAAGTTGGAGAAGACGCCGCCTTCGCAGCGGCAGGAAATTCTTGCAGTGACACAGCAGCTTGGGCGGCAGGCCAAGCTCAGGAACAAATACAGCCACTGCATCTATTCCTTCGACGAGACCGGGGACCAGGCGAGCACGCAGCTGATGGCGATTTTCGATAGCAAGGACACGATAAAATACGGCAAGATCGAGCAGATCGACGATGCGGAGATTGCCCGGATCAACGAGGCGATCGAGCAGATCATGAGGATCAATAAGGATATCTGGGGGATCGTCGAGCGATACTCGTTTCCGCGCTGAGAGAGAGAGAGAGAGAGAGAGAGAGAGAGGGAGCCAGCACCGAAACCCCTTCATCTCCATAGGGTTTTTGGGCGCTGGCTCTCATCAGATGAATCATCGATATATTCATCTGCGGTGTACCTTCTACATTTTTCTCCAGTATAAATTTCCGGGCGTGATGACGGCCCTAAAAGCATTAGGTATTAAAAATTCCTAGTCATAGGCTTTGTCATACAAATTCAATATAGATTACTTCCGAACTTACGCAGAACATTGTCCGGAGACGCATAAATTCCATGCGACGGTGATAGTGTGATCTGGAATGGGGGGAAGTGAAAGATACCAATTATGGTTAGTCCGGGCCGCCGCTTGACGGATTACCGCAATCCACGGTCATGCAGCACAGCTGAAAAACTGCCTCAAAGGTACGGCCGGATGTCGAGCGAACCGGGCGGCCCCTTGGCCCGCGGGTCCGTCCGGCATTAAGGCGATGTTAACACTGTGAATCCGGGACCGTCGACGTATCAGGTAGAAGTGCATCACGCAATTCAACCCTTGCGTGGTTTTGCCGACTTGCGTCGCCCAACCGCTCGCCATCAGACAAAGGCCCCCATGCCAGTTGAGGACGTGAGCTCTTTGAGCGCGGGAGGTCGGATGTGCCGCTCTAGCCCCTTGTGAGTATGTTTGGTTCAGGTCGAAGGCGGAGGGCCGTGTGCGCTCCTCATTTTGAAGTACGGGGGTCCGGTCGGATGCAACCTGTCATACCCCTAAAATTGCCTGGGTCTCCGCATGACGCGAAAAAACGGAAATCTCCACGGCTGTTGATACCGGAGATCGGTCCGACTCACCCAAAATTGGTGCATATTGGGACCATTTAGACGGGAATGTGGCCCGATTCTAACCCCTCTGGGCTGTTTCTTATCCCCCATATTTACGATACATTAGCCATCACGACTTTTTCGTGGCTGGTGAATTCGCTTTTTTACTCGAAGACATTTTCAGACAGGGCGCTCTAGTACCCTTCAGAATAAAGGGGGTGCCCAAGGAGGGGATAATGTATCGTACCGGCTCCAGTTTGAGCGATTTTGAGGACAACAACAAGGTTCTAGCGAAGAAGACTAAGATCGTAATGCTCGCCCGGGCGGATCTGCTCGCCGAGTGCTTGACGCAGGCGATCAGCACCCGCTTTCAGGGGCATGAGGTCGTGAGCCTCTCGGAGGCCGACAGCCTGCTCGATGGTAATCTCGAAGACGTAGCGCTAATCATGCTCTACCGGATACCGGCGAGCACGTTTCCATCCGTCATCAGAACGATTCACGAGTTCCACCCACGGGCCTCAATCGGACTCGTCGTGGAGAATGCGGACGAACTCGACTCGTCGATCGCCGGTTTTGTGGACGAAGGGCTGATCCACGGCGTGCTGCCCTTGAACCTGCATCTCGACGTCTGCCTGACTGCCATCGATCTCCTGATGAAGGGCGGCGAGCATTTTCCGGCCGCCCTGCTTCGGCGGCTGGCGCCGCGGTCGCCAACGGGCAGCACCCTGCCTGCTCAGCGCGACACATGCGCCGAAGCCATGGCCCCGGCACAGAAGAGCGATATCGGCAGAGGGCTGCTGACGACGCGTGAGATCCAGATCCTTGATCTCATCTGCATGGGCACGCAGAACAAGATCATTGCCGATCGCCTCGGCCTTTCGGAAAACACCGTCAAGGTGCATGTCCGCAACATCTACAAGAAGATGAACGTGCGCAACCGAACCGAAGCGGCGTCCCGCTACTTCAGGCATGACGGAGATGCCGGCCCGCCCCGCTGGCGCAATTGACGGTACCGCCGGATGAATTGACGCCGCGTGTCCGTCCGGACACGCGGCGTCCTCGCGCCTGAGTGACGGCTCCGGCCCGATCGCACAGCGATGCTTGCAGCGCCGCGCCTCTTCTCAGGCGCGCAAAGCCGCAACTCTTCGAATCTGCGATCGAGCTTTTCGAAAATCGGAACTGATTTTCGGGCTGATGCGCGAAGCGTCTAAGCGCGGCGCTGCAGGGCGCCGCGGCGGATCTGGTCGGCTTCGATCGATTCGAACAGTGCCCGGAAGTTTCCTTCGCCGAAGCCCTCGTCGCCTTTGCGCTGTATGAATTCGAAAAAGATCGGGCCGATGACGGTGCGCGAGAAGATCTGGAGCAGGATCTTCGTCATGCCGCCGTCCACCACGCCTTCGCCGTCGATCAGAATGCCGTGCTCCTTCATCCGCTCGATCGGCTCCTCATGGCCGTGCACGCGTTCGTGCGACATCTCGTAATAGGTGTCCGGCGGTCCGGGCATGAACTTCAGCCCGTTGGCTGCGAGCTTGTCGGACGCGTCGTAGATCGTCTCCGTGCCGACGGCGATGTGTTGGATGCCTTCACCCTTGTATTTCTTCAAATATTCCTCGATCTGGCTGGTATCGTCCTTCGACTCGTTCAGCGGAATGCGAATTTTGCCGCAGGGTGAAGTGATCGCCCGGCTGAGCAAGCCGGTGATGCGGCCGTCGATGTCGAAGAAATGAATCTGCTTGAAGTTGAAGAGCTCCCGGTAGAAAGCCCACCACTTGTCCATGTTGCCGCGATAGACGTTGTGGGTCAGGTGGTCGAGATAATAGAAGCCGACACCTTCCGGCTTCGGATCGCGTTCACTGAGCCATTCGAACTCGTCATCGTAGGTCGAGCCTTTCTCGCCATAGTTCTCGATGAAATAGAGAAGCGAGCCGCCGATGCCGACGATCGCCGGGACATCGAGGGTCTTGTCGCTCCCCTCATAAGCTTCGGCGCCTTTGGAAACTGCATGTTCGAAGGCCTGTTTGGCGTCGACGACGCGCCACGCCATGGACGGCGCACAGGGGCCGTGTTTGTCGACAAAGCGCATGGCATGCGAACCGGGTTCGGCATTCAGGATGTAGTTGATGTCGCCCTGCCGCCACACGGTTATGTTCTTCGCCCTATGCCGGGCAACGGCCGTGTAGCCCATGCGCCCGAAAAGCTCCTCGAGCTTTTCAGGCTCCGGATGGGCAAACTCGACGAACTCGAATCCATCCGTTCCGGCGGGGTTTTCCGGCGATATCGTTGCGGGTGGGGCGTCATGCGGGAAGGGGCCCATCGGAGTCTCCTCTCAGTATCTCCAGACTTTGCCGGAGTATGCAGCAGATCCGATGCATAAGGCTTGTATTCTTGCGCGATTTTACCGAAAATGCGCATGAAACTTGCGTTGAATTGGAAGTGGATGCATGAATGGAGCAGATCGACGGTTTCGATCTCAAGATCCTCAGCGCGCTGCAGCGGGACGGGCATCTGACCAACAACGAGTTGTCGGAGCGGGTCGCACTCTCACCGTCGCAATGTTCGCGCCGGCGCTCGCGACTGGAGGCGGAAGGCTACATTACCGGCTATCAGGCGCAGATCGACCGGCAGAAGCTGGGGCTTGACTTGATGGTGGTGATCTCGGTGACGCTCGCCACCCATAATCGGGACAATGCCAAACGTTTCGCCAAGCTGATCTCCGGACTGCCGGAGGTGTTGGAGGCGTATGCGCTGACCGGCGAGATGGATTATCACCTGCGCGTCGTGACACCCGACCTTGCCGGGCTATCGCGCTTCGTCAACGATGTGCTCTTGCCGCATGACAGCGTCCAGCACGTCAAGACGTCGATCGTGCTCGAGACATTGAAGAGCTTCGAGGGCCTTCCGATCCCGGAGCGCGTGCGAGGGTAGGATCAGTTCGATTTTCCCATCACCTGCTCGATCGCCCGAAGGCCGGTCGACAGCGCGTCCATGTTGCCCGCGCCGAGCGTCGAGAGCAATTCGGCCTGATAGGTGCCCGCAAGCGCCGTCAGCTCCCGGTAAGCCTGCTCGCCGGCGGGCGTCAGTGCCAGGTGCTCGACCCTGCGGTCGCGATCATCCTCCTCCCGTTTCAGCCAGCGGCGCTGCTCGAGACTGAAGACGGCGCGGCTTACCTTCGTCTTGTGCATGGAAGAGTGCGCGCCGATTTCCGTCGCCGTCATGCGGCGGCCCAGGCTGCCGAGGGCGGCGAGCGTCCGCCATTCAGGACGGGTGAGCCGATAGCGCGCCTTGTACTGCGCGGCGAAACGCAGCGCCACGAATTCCGCCGCCCGGTTGAGCCGATAGGGCAGGAAACTCTCCAGTTCGAACGCGTGATCCAATGCATGTCTCCGCCGTTGATAGTTACAAAATCAATCGTTACATTCGTAACTAATATCGGCGCCGAGGAGGAGGTGCAAGCCATGTTGGAGAAGTCGGAACAGCGGCGCGCGGGCGAGGCCGGCGGGCAAGGTTCCCCCGGCTACATGCCGGGTTTCGGCAATGATTTCGAGACCGAGAGCCTGCCCGGCGCCCTGCCGCAGGGGCAGAACAGTCCGCAGAAATGTGAATACGGCCTCTATGCCGAGCAACTTTCCGGATCGCCCTTCACAGCGCCGCGCGGCACGAACGAGCGCTCTTGGCTCTACCGGATACGGCCCAGCGTGCGACATACGGGGCGTTTTCGGAAGATCGACTATCCGCATTGGAGAACGGCGCCTCATATCGTCGAGCACTCGCTGTCGCTCGGGCAATTGCGCTGGGGTCCCCTGCCGGCGCCCGCCGAGGAGATGAACTTCCTCGAGGGCATTCGCACCATGACGACCGCCGGCGACGCGCTGACCCAGGCCGGCATGGCGGCGCACGCCTATGCCTTCAACGCCGACATGGTCGACGATTACTTCTTCAATGCCGATGGCGAGCTGCTGATCGTGCCGGAAACCGGCGGCATCCGCGTCTTTACCGAGCTCGGCAAAATGGATGTGGAGCCGTCGGAGATCTGCCTTGTGCCGCGCGGCATGATGTTCAAGGTCACCCGCCTCGGCGAGGAGAAGGTCTGGCGCGGTTATATCTGCGAGAATTACGGCGCCAAGTTCACCTTGCCGGATCGCGGCCCGATCGGCGCCAATTGCCTCGCCAATCCGCGCGACTTCAAGACGCCGGTCGCAGCCTATGAGGACAAGGAGACGCCCTGCCGCGTTCAGGTGAAATGGTGCGGCTCCTTCCACATGGTCGAGATCGGCCATTCGCCGCTCGACGTCGTCGCCTGGCACGGCAATTATGCGCCCTACAAATACGACCTCAAGACCTATTCGCCGGTCGGCGCTATCCTGTTCGATCATCCGGATCCGTCGATCTTCACCGTGCTGACGGCGCCATCGGGAGAGGAGGGAACGGCCAATGTCGACTTCGTCATCTTCCCGCCGCGCTGGCTGGTTGCCGAGCACACCTTTCGCCCGCCCTGGTACCACCGCAACATCATGAGCGAGTTCATGGGGCTGATCTACGGTCGCTACGACGCGAAGGAGGAGGGTTTCGTGCCCGGCGGCATGAGCCTGCACAACATGATGCTGGCGCACGGACCGGACTCTTCCGGTTTCGGGAAGGCGTCGAACGGTGAATTGAAGCCGGTCAAGCTGGACAACACCATGGCGTTTATGTTCGAGACCCGCTTTCCGCAACAGCTGACGACCTTCGCGGCCGAGCTGGAGACGCTGCAGGACGACTATATGGACTGCTGGTCCGGGCTCGAGCGGAAATTCGACGGCACGCCCGGAATCAAGTGACTTTCCGCCGGGAACCATACATGTTGCAACGGTTCGCGCCGCCCGGCGCGGATCGACAGAACATATCGGGAGCACCATGAAACTCGCGACGCTGAAAGATTCCACCCGCGACGGCAGGCTCGTCGTGGTCTCCAAAGACCTCACCCGTTGCTCGGAAGTCGGGCATATCGCCCGCACGCTGCAGGCGGCGCTCGATGACTGGGCGCATGCCGGGCCGCGGCTGGCGCGCGTTGCCGACGGCATCGAAACGGGCTCGCAGCCGACCATGCGTTTCCATGAACACGATGCCGCCTCGCCCTTGCCGCGGGCCTTCCACTGGGCCGACGGGTCGGCCTATGTGAACCACGTGGAACTGGTCAGGAAGGCGCGCAATGCCGAGATGCCGGCAAGCTTCTGGAGCGACCCGCTGATCTACCAGGGCGGATCCGACAGTTTCCTCGGGCCGCGCGACCCTATCCTCATGGCGGACGAGGCCTGGGGGATCGACATGGAGGGCGAGGTCGCGGTGATCGTCGACGATGTGCCGATGGGCGCGACGGTCGAGGAGGCGCGCGAGGCGATCCGACTTATCATGCTCGTCAACGACGTTTCGCTGCGCGGGCTCATTCCCGCCGAGCTCGCCAAGGGCTTTGGTTTTTACCAGTCGAAGCCGTCTTCCGCCTTCTCGCCGGTCGCCGTGACGCCCGATGAGCTGGGCGATGCCTGGGACGGCGGCAAGCTGCATCTGCCGCTTCGTGTCGATCTCAACGGCAAGCCCTTCGGCCGCGCCAATGCCGGCATCGACATGACTTTCGATTTCCCGCAGCTGATCGCTCATGCGGCCCGCACCCGGCCCCTCACGGCCGGTACGATCATCGGTTCGGGCACTGTGTCCAACAAGCTCGACGGCGGACCGGGCAAGCCGGTGTCGGAGGGTGGCGTTGGCTATTCCTGCCTCGCGGAGTTGCGCATGATCGAAACGATCGAGAGCGGCGCACCGAAGACCCATTTCCTGAAGTTCGGCGACGTCGTCAGGATCGAGATGAAAGATGTGAGCGGCCACTCGATCTTCGGCGCCATCGAGCAGAAGGTGGAGAAATACGAGCGCCGATAAGGGGGAACCGGAGGCCACCCGGATGAAGGAGACCGTTCTCTACGACTACTGGCGCTCGTCCGCGAGCTATCGCGTGCGGATCGCGCTCAATCTCGTCGGTGTGGACTACCGGTCCGACCCGGTCGATCTCCTGACCGGGGCGCATCGTGGGCCGGATCATCTCGCGCGCAATCCGCAGGGCCTCGTGCCCGTGCTCGACATCGATGGCGAACGCCTCACCCAGTCGCTTGCCATCATCGAGTATCTCGCCGAAACGCGGCCGGGCAGCGCCTTCCTGCCCGGCGACGCCATCGGCCGGCAGCGGGTGCGGGCGCTCTCCCACGCCATTGCCATGGACATTCACCCCGTATGCAATCTCGGCGTCGTCGCCCATGTGATGGCATCGACCCAGAATGGCGAGGCGGTGCGGCGCGCCTGGATGCAGAGGTTCATCGGAGACGGCCTTGCCGCCTTCGAGCGCATGCTGGACGCTTCATCGAAAGACCTCTTCTGCCACGGCGACAGCCCGACCATGGCGGATATCTGCCTCGTGCCACAGGTCTACAATGCGCGGCGCTGGGACGTCGATCTCTCCCGTTGCCCGCGGATCGTCGCTGTCGACGCCCGCTGTGCGGAGCTCGATGCCTTCGCCAATGCGCATCCCGATCGGGCGAAGCCCTGATTTTCTCTCTTCTGTGCGCCGGATGGGGCGTGGCCCGTTCCGTCCAGCCGATGTCGCGAATGGATCGGCGGGTCTCAAAGCGCCAGGATAGGTTCGCATGAACCGCCCTACGGCGTCGCTCGTCTTATCAGACGCGCAAAAGTTCGCTGTAGGCACTTTGAATTGCTACGTGTCTTTGTCCTTAAATCGAGGTCGATTTTTGACAAAGACACGCAGTGGGGGCCGGAAACACCTTCAGAATGAGAGACTACCGATGAAAAGCTACGTGCTGACCGTCACCTGCAAATCTACCCGCGGCATCGTTGCCGCCGTTACCGGCTGTCTTGCGGAAAAAGGCTGCTACATCAGCGACAGCTCGCAATTCAACGACCTCGAAACGGGACTTTTCTTCCTACGCGTCTCCTTCGCCAGCCAGAACGGCGCGAAGCTCGAGGAACTGCGCGAATGCTTCGCGCCGGCGATCGAGCGCTTCGGCATGGCAATGGAGATCCGCGATTCGGAGGAGCGGATGAAGGTGCTCCTGATGGTCTCGCGCTTCGGCCATTGCCTGAACGACCTGCTCTATCGCTGGAAGATCGGCGCGCTGCCGATCGACATCGTCGGCGTCGTCTCCAACCACTTCGATTATCAGAAAATCATCGCCAATCACGATATCCCCTTCCACCACATCAAGGTGACGAAGGAGAACAAGCCTGAAGCCGAAGCGCAGCTGATGGAGATTGTCGAGCAGACCGGCGCCGAACTGGTCGTGCTCGCCCGCTACATGCAGGTGCTTTCCGATGCGCTCTGCAGGAAGATGTCGGGCAAGATCATCAACATCCACCACTCCTTCCTGCCGAGCTTCAAAGGCGCCAACCCCTACAAGCAGGCCTATGAGCGCGGCGTGAAGCTGATCGGCGCGACGGCGCACTACGTCACCGCCGACCTCGACGAGGGCCCGATCATCGAGCAGGACATTGCCCGCATCACCCATGCGCAGTCGGCCGAGGACTATGTCTCGATCGGCCGCGACGTCGAGAGCCAGGTGCTGGCGCGTGCGATCCACGCCCATATCCATCACCGCACCTTGATCAACGGCAATCGCGTCGTCGTCTTCCCGCCGAGCCCAGGCTCCTACGCGTCGGAACGGATGGGATAATTTCCGGGAAGCCCGCCTGCAGCGAAGAAGTGCTGCGCCGATGTTGCCTCGCCGTATTCGCCGGCTATAGTCGGCCGGGAGTGCTGGCGGTGAGATGGGGTGTTTTGCCCCTCATCCTAACCCTCTCCCCGCCTGGCGGGGAGAGGTGCAGGCAGGCGAATGAGGGCGCGGCGAAGCGATGATCCCACTCCGGAGCCAATGCCGACCGATGATCGGTGAACGGGAGGAGTATCATGAGCAATCGCGATCCGGTGGTTATCGTCTCGGCGGCCCGCACGCCGATGGGCGCATTCCAGGGCGGGCTCAAGGATATGACGGCGCCGGAACTTGGGGCCACTGCGCTGAAGGCGGCGCTCGATCGCGCGAGCCTCGATGCCGTCGACGAGGTGCTGATGGGCAATGTGTTGCCCGCCGGCATCGGACAGAATCCGGCCCGGCAGGCGGCACTAGGCGCGGGCCTTGGGCAGGATACGCCCTCGACGACCGTTTCCAAGGTTTGCGGTTCGGGCATGAAGGCGCTGATGCTCGGCCACGACGCGCTTCTCTCCGGCAGCGCTTCGGTCGTCGCGGTCGGCGGCATGGAGTCGATGACCAACTCCCCCTATCTCCTGCCGAAGGCGCGGGGCGGCTTCCGGCTCGGCCATGGCGAGATCAAGGACCACATGTTTTTGGACGGGCTTGAGGACGCCTATTCCGGGCGGCTGATGGGCACCTACGCCGAGGACACGGCCCAACATTACCAGTTCTCCCGGGCAGAGCAGGACGCCTTCGCGCTCCGCTCGCTCGACCGGGCCGTAAAGGCGACGGAAGACAGGTCCTTTGTCGACGAAATGGTGGCGATAGTCGATGGCGGCAAACGCAAGAGCGCCAATCTCGATCGCGACGAGCAGCCGGCGAAGGCCGATCCGGCGAAGATACCGAGGCTCAAACCAGCCTTCCGCGACGGCGGCAGTGTCACGGCCGCCAACTCCTCCTCGATATCCGATGGTGCGGCGGCGCTCATCCTGATGCGGGCGAGCGAGGCGGAGAGGCGCGGGCTGACCCAGCTTGCGATTGTCGCCGGCCATGCCGGCCACGCGCAGGAGCCTGCCTGGTTCACCACGGCGCCGATCGGCGCCATCGAGAAGCTGTTCGACAAGCTCGGCTGGGAGAAGGGGAGCGTCGGTCTCTACGAAATCAACGAGGCCTTTGCCGTCGTCGCCATGGCGGCGATCCGCGACCTCGGCCTCTCCGACGACATCGTCAACATCCATGGCGGCGCCTGCGCGCTCGGCCACCCGATCGGCGCCTCCGGCGCGCGCATCGTCGTCACGCTTCTTAACGCAATGCGGAAAAACGGCGTCAAACGCGGCATCGCCTCCCTCTGCATCGGTGGCGGCGAGGCGACGGCGATAGGGCTGGAGCTGGTGGAGTAGCTTGCGCGACGAGCTACAGCGACATTTGCGCGTTTTTAAGTCGCTGCACTGCAGAGCGCTGCTCAGAAGCCACACCCACCTCAAATATGCAGAGCGTGCCCCAGGGCTTTGAACGCTGCTTCCTGGAAGGCCTCCGACTGGGTCGGGTGCGCGTGGATCGTGCCGGCGATGTCTTCGAGCCTTGCGCCCATTTCGATAGCCAGCGCGCAGGTGGCGGAGAGTTCCGAGACGCCATGGCCGACGGCGTGGATGCCGAGGACGAGGTGATTGTCCGCCCGGGCGACTATCCGCACGAATCCGTCCTCGGCGAGTGTGGTCATGGCGCGGCCGTTTGCCTGGAACGGGAATTGGCCGATCCTGACCTCGATGCCAGCTGCGCGGGCCTCGTCCGGAGAGAGGCCGGCGCTGACGATCTCCGGATCGGTGAAGCAGACGGCAGGGATGCAGCGCTTGTCCCAGCTTCGCTTGTGCCCGGCGACGATTTCAGCGACCATTTCCCCCTGCGCCATGGCGCGGTGCGCGAGCATCGGTTCGCCGGTCACGTCACCGATCGCGTAGATGCCGCGCATGGAGGTACGGCACTGGTCGTCGATGCGGATGAAGCGGCCGGATCGGTCGACATCGATCTCCTCGACCCCCCAGCCCTCCGTTACCGGCCGGCGACCGACAGTGACCAGAACCTTTTCCACCGGAACTTCGAAGGCGCGGCCGTTTTCTTCGGCCAGAAGACCGCGCTTGTCGGCCGAGAGGCGCTTCGCCGCGGTACGGGTGAAGACCTGGACGCCGAGCTCGCCGAGTCGCTTCATCACCGGTCTCGAAAGCTCGGCGTCGTATTGCGGCAGGATGCGGTCCATCGCTTCGAGCACGGTAACCCTGGAGCCGAGCTTGGCGAAGGCGGTGCCGAGTTCGAGGCCGATATAGCCGCCGCCGATGACCGCGAGGGTCTCGGGCAGCTCGGTCAGCGAAAGGGCCTCGGCCGAGGAAATGACGCTGCCGCCGAAGGGCAGGTCCGGTAGCTCCACCGGCGCCGAGCCGGTGGCGATGACGATCGCTTCGGCGCGGATGCGCTGCTGGCCCGTTTCCGTTTCGACATCTACCGTCTTGCCGTCGACGAAGCGTGCTTCTCCAAGCACGGCCTTCACGCCCGCTTTCTTCAGGAGCCCGGTCACGCCGCCGTTCAGGCGCCCGACAATGCCGTCCTTCCAGGCGACCGTGCGCTTGAGGTCGATGGTGGGCGCGCTCAAGGAGAGCCCGAGCGGGCTGTTGCCGGAGGCAGCAGCATGAAGCTTGTGGTATTCCTCGGCGGCGTGGATCAGCGCCTTCGAGGGAATGCAGCCGACATTGAGACACGTGCCACCCGTCTTTGCCCTCTCGACAATCACCGTGTCGACGCCGAGCTGGCCGGCACGGATGGCGCAGACATAGCCGCCGGGGCCGGCGCCGAGCACCATGAGCTTGCAGGAGATTTCCTTCATTGCGAGATCATCCTTCCACGAAAATCAGCGCCGGTGTTTCGAGCAGGGTCTTCAGTCTCTGAACAAAGGAGGCGGCGTCCCAGCCATCGATGACGCGATGGTCGAAGCTGGACGAGAGATTCATCATCTTGCGCGGCACGAATTGTGTCCCGTCCCACACCGGGCGGGTCGCCATCTTGTTGACGCCGACGATCGCCACCTCCGGGTGATTGATCACCGGCGTCGAGACGATGCCGCCAAGCGCGCCGAGGGAGGAAATGGTGATCGTCGAGCCAGTCAGTTCGTCGCGCGTTGCGGTGCCGCTGCGGGCGGCCTCAGCCAACCGATTGAGTTCCGCCGCGCAGTCCCAGATGCCGCGCGCTTCCGAGTGACGCACGACCGGCACCGTCAGGCCGGCGGGGGTCTGCGTGGCAATGCCGATATGGACGGCCGCATGGCGATGGATGACGCCGGCATGGTCGTCGAAAGTGGCGTTGATGCCGGGCTGCTCGGAAACCGCCTTGACCAGCGCCCGCATCAGGAAGGGCAGGATCGTCAGCTTCTGCTGGCCGGGCTTGCGGTCGCGGTTCATCGTCGCCCGCAGGTCCTCCAGTGCCGTCATATCCACCTCCTCCACATAGGTTATGTGGGGAATGCGCGAAGTGGAGAGTGACATCTTCTCGGCGATCCGTCGCCGCATCCCGGCGATCTTGACCTCTTCGACCGCCGTCTTGCGGACGAGCCCGATCTGCGCAGGCAGCGGGCCGGGCCCGCGGCTGATGAAGAGATCGAGATCCTCGTGGGTGATCCGTCCGGCAGGGCCGGTGCCGGCGACCTGCCGGAGATCGACGCCGCTTTCCTTGGCGCGCAGGCGCACGGCCGGGGAGGCGAGCGGCTTGGCGGAAACATCCGGCGCCTGTCGCGGCCTTGGCGTTTCCCTGACCGCGCTCCTGTCCGGTTTCGGGCGAGCATCCTCCTTGACCGGCGCGGGGGCTGCGGCCAGGGGTTCCTCAAGCACGGCTTCGGCAAGCGCCTCGGGAATGCTGTCCGCTGGAGGCTCGCCCGCTTCGCCGGCCGTTTCGATCCTGACGAGCGGCGCCCTGACCGGAACCGTGTCGCCCACATGGGCTCCGAGCCAAATCACCTTGCCGGATACCGGCGAGGGGATTTCGACCGTCGCCTTGTCGGTCATGACGGCGGCCAGCACCATGTCTTCGCGCACCGGATCGCCCGGCTTCACATGCCATTCCACGAGTTCCGCCTCGGCGACACCTTCACCAACGTCCGGCATTTTCAGGACGAATTCTCCCATGGCCTCACGCCTCCATCGCTTCAGTGAGCGCGCGGCCAACGCGCGCCGGCCCCGGGAAATAGTCCCATTCCTGGGCATGCGGATACGGGGTGTCCCAGCCGGTCACCCGAATGACCGGAGCTTCCAGATGGTAGAAGCAATGTTCCTGGACGAGGGCGGCCAGTTCGCCGCCGAAGCCCGAAGTCAGCGTCGCCTCGTGCACGACGACGCAGCGCCCGGTCCGGGTGACGGAGTCGACGATCGTCTCGAGATCGAGCGGCATGAGACTGCGCAAGTCGATCACTTCCGCATCGATGCCGGTCTCCTCGGCTGCGGCAAGCGCCACGTGCACCATGGTGCCATAGGCGAGCACGGTTACCGCCGAGCCCTTGCGGCGGACTTCCGCCTTGCCGATGGGGATCGTGTAGTGCCCCTCCGGCACGTCGCCGAGTTCGTGCTTCGACCAGGGGATTACCGGACGCTCGTGATGACCATCGAAGGGGCCGTTATAGAGCCGCTTCGGCTCCAGGAAGATGATCGGATCCGGATCCTCGATGGCCGAGATCAGCAGGCCCTTTGCGTCGTACGGATTAGACGGCACGATGACCTTGAGACCGCAGACATGGGTGAAGAGCGCCTCAGGGCTCTGGCTGTGAGTCTGACCGCCGAAGATGCCGCCGCCGGTTGGCATGCGCACGACGATCGGGCAGGTGAAGTCGCCGTTCGAGCGATAGCGGATGCGGGCCGCTTCCTGTGTCAGCTGGTCGTAGGCCGGGTACATGTAGTCGGCGAACTGGATCTCGACGCACGGCTTCAGACCGTAGGCGGCCATGCCGATGGCGGTGCCGACGATACCGGATTCGCTGATCGGCGCATCGAAACAGCGGGTCTTGCCGTATTTCGCCTGAAGCCCTTGGGTGCAGCGGAAGACGCCGCCGAAATAACCGACGTCCTCGCCGAAGACGACGACGTCCTCGTCGCGCCCCATCGAGACGTCCATGGCGCTGCGCACCGCTTCGATCATTGTCATTCTGGCCATGTCAATACCCCGCCTTCTGCCGCTGACGGCGGATATGCGGCGGCATCACCGCGTAGACGCCTTCGAAGATGTCGCGCACCGAGGGCCTGCCGCCGGCGTGGAGTGTGCCATGGCTTTCCGCCTGCTTCTGCGCCTGGATCACCTCGTCCATGATTTCGGCTTCCGCCTGTGCGTGACGCTCTTCCGACCAGGCGCCGCGAACGATCAGGTGCTTCTTCAGCCGCAATACGGGGTCGCCGAGCGGCCAGGCTTCCGATTCGGTCTTCGGCCGATAGGCGCTCGGGTCGTCGGAGGTCGAATGGGCGCCGACGCGGTAGGTCACATATTCGATCAGCGTCGGCCCGAGATTTCTCCGGGCGCGTTCGGCTGCCCACCGTGCCACCGCGAAGACGGCGAGATAGTCGTTGCCGTCGACGCGTAGCGCCGGAATACCGAAGCCCAGACCCCGGGCGGCGAAGGTACCGGAACCGCCGCGCGCAATGCCCTGGAAGGTCGAGATCGCCCACTGATTGTTGACGATGTTGAGGATGACCGGCGCCTTGTATGTGGAGGCGAACACAAGGGCGGAATGGAAATCCGATTCGGCCGTCGAGCCGTCGCCGATCCAACCCGCTGCGATGCGGGTGTCGCTCTTGATGGCGGACGCCATTGCCCAGCCGACGGCCTGCACGAATTGCGTGGCAAGGTTCCCGGAAATGGTGAAGAAGCCATGCTCTTTCGAAGTGTAGAGGACCGGCAGTTGCCGGCCATGGCAAGGATCGCTCTCGTTCGAGAAGATCTGGTTCATCATCTCGACCATGGGATAGTCGTCAGCGATCAGGAGCCCCGCCTGCCGGTAGGTGGGGAAGTTCATGTCGCCCTTGCGCAGTGCCTTGCGGAAGGCACAGCTTACCGCCTCCTCACCGAGATGTTGCATATAAAAGGACGTTTTGCCCTGGCGCTGCGCCATCAGCATGCGGGCATCGAAGGCGCGCAGCATCATCATGTGCCTGAGGCCTGTCAGCAATTCCTCATCAGATAGGAGACCGGCCCAGGGCCCGACCGCCTCGCCCTCGCGGTTGAGGACGCGGATGATCGAGAATGCAAGGTCACGGATTGTCTCCGGGTCGACATCGACTTCAGGTCGCGGGACTGTGCCGGCCTTCGGTATCATGACGGTGGAAAAATCGGGTTCGTCGCCCGGTCGAACCGCCGGCTCGGGGATATGCAGGCTCAATCGGCTGAATTCGTCCATGCGGGTTCCGGCCTCCTTTCCGGATTGCGCATCTCGCGTCAGCCACTCGCTGGAGACTATTCTCGCGGGTCTTGCTGCGTGGATGACGGCGGCGGTTCGTGGCAGGGGCGCGCTCCTCGGCGCCGCACTGTCAAACCGCCTACAACCCTCGTTCTCCCAAAGGGTTATGATGACAGACTGCCACGAGTCCGGGGTGAGATGAAGGATTTTCGACGAGGCGCCGACCCGCGGCGCAAAGAAAGACAGAATCGTGCCGGCACCCGTTTCTGCCGATCGGCGGGCCGATGGGGAACGTGTCGACAGCGCAATTTTCTTTCGCGATGATGGTGATTGAAACCGCTCAGACGGGCGGCGCGATCTCGATCGGAGACCCGTCGCTGAAGCGCGAGAGGCGAAATGGGGTTGGGTCGACGATCGGCGGGTCGCCGGTGACGAGATCCGCGACTAGGTGTCCGGCGCCGGGCCCGATGCCAAAGCCGTGGCCGGAGAAGCCGGTGGCAATCACCAGCCCGGTCAGGGTGTCCGCATGCGAGATGACCGGCACGACATCCGGCGTGACATCGATCAGGCCGGCCCAGATCTGCACCGGTTCGACGCCGCGGAGGGCGGGGAGATCCTTTCTCACTTCCTTAAAGGCGCGGAGCACCGATCGAGGATCTGGCCGCGGGTCAAGGATGCGATGCCGCTCGAAGGCGCCCGGCCGGTCGAGCGGCACGGGATTCAACTCGAAGAGCTCACGCCAGCTCTGGGCGCTGAGCCCGACTTGCACGGATTCGCTCTCGGCCTGCCGGGCCGGCCGGAACTCGCGATAAAAGGCAAATGTATCCGGCACGACGGGATGCAGGTTGGCGCCGGCAGTGGCGATCGTGTAGCCGCCGTCGAGGCGTTTCCGATAGGCATAGGCCGACGTGGCGCCCGCGCCCCCGGGGCCGCCCTCGGTCGGTGCGGTTCTGAGGACCGTATTGCGCACCTTCAACTGCGGCAATCGGATGCCGACGGCCTTGCAGAAGAGCCGCGACCAGGCGCCGCCAGCGAGCACGACTGTGGTCGCCTCTATGCGGCCCTTCTCGGTGACGACGGCGCTGATGCATCCGGCCGATCTCTCGATGCCGCGCACGGCGCAATGGGTGACGACATGCGCACCGGCGCGCCGGGCGCCGGCCGCAATCGCCGGAACGGCCTTCTGCGGTTCTGCCCGGCCGTCGCTCGGCGTATAGAGACCGCCCCGGTAACGCGAAACCGCGCCTGCCATAAGCGCCGCGGTTTCATCTGTACCGATCTGCCGGCTGTCGACGCCGTGGTCGCGGGCATGCTTCAGCCAGGCGTCACGATTGGCAATGTCCTCTTCCGTCTCGGAGACGTAGAGGATGCCGCTGCGGCGAAAACCGGTGTCGCCGCCGGTACGTGCATCGAGCGTGTCCCAAATCCTGAGCGATGCCATCGCAAGCGGGATCTCCCGACGATCGCGTCCCATGACGCGCACCCAGCCCCAATTGCGGCTCGACTGCTCGCCGGCCAGCACGCCCTTTTCGCAGAGCACCACCTTGACGCCGCGCTCGGCAAGGAAGAGCGCCGTGCTGATACCGATGATGCCGCCACCGATGATGACCACTTGGGCCTTTTGCGGCAGGACGTCGTCGGTGATAACGGGATCGAGAGTGGGACCGGGCATGATGCGTCTCGGGATAGTGGTGGCTGCCGTCGCAGAATTGCCGATCGCCATCACGCCGACAAGGTGCTGCTGCTGCCTTCCTGCAGGATTTTTGTTTTTTGTCTATAAAGATACAATTGTTCGCTTGACAGCCGGCAGGGGCCGATGTCTGTTGACACGACGAGCATCCGGAAACGGCGAGGCGGTAATGAGCGGACTTCTGGCAGGCAAGCGTGCGGTGATCACGGCCGCGGCACAGGGTATCGGCCGTGCGGCGGCCGAAGCTTTCAGCCGGGAAGGCGCATCGGTCATCGCGACGGATATCAACGAGGACAAGCTTGGCGAACTCGCCGCTCAAGGCATCGAAGTGGCGAAGCTCGACGTCTTGAGCGATGAGGCGATCACTGGATTTGCGGCGCGCACGGGCTCTATCGACATCCTCTTCAACTGCGCGGGCTTCGTCCATGCGGGCACGATCCTCGAAGCGAGTGAGAAGGACTACGATTTCGCCTTCGATCTCAATGTCAAATCGATGTACCGGATGATCCGCGCTTTCCTGCCGGGAATGGTCGAGAGGGGCGGCGGCTCCATTATCAACATGTCGTCGGTTGCCGGCGTGCCGATGGGCGTGCCGAACCGTTTCGCCTATTCTGCCAGCAAGGCAGCGGTCATCGGCCTCACCAAATCGGTGGCGATCGACTTCATCGGCAAGGGCGTCCGGTGCAACGCCATTGCCCCTGGTACGGTGCAGTCGCCATCGCTCGAGGAACGCATGCGCGCGCAGGGCAATTACGAGAAAGCGCGGGCCGCCTTCATCGCCCGACAGCCGATGGGCCGCCTCGGCACGCCCGAGGAGATCGCGGCCCTCGCCGTCTATCTCGCGAGCGACGCCGCCGCCTATACGACCGGCCATGTCCATATCATCGACGGCGGTATGAGCCTCTGACTGCGGGACTTTTCGAGTATCGCTGCAGCCGTTATGCTCCAGCGCATGTCCAGAGCCGATAACGAGCTTCGCCCCATTCTGCGCATCGATTTCCCGCCCGAAGACCGCCTCGGACGCGGAAAGATCATGCTTCTGGAGCTTATCCGCGAAACCGGGTCGATCTCGGCCGCCGGCCGGGCGATGGACATGTCCTACCGGCGCGCCTGGCTGCTGGTCGACGCGCTCAACCGCATGTTCAAGGAGCCCGCCGTCGAATCGCAGCGGGGCGGAAAGCAGGGCGGCGGCGCCGCACTCACCGCCTTCGGCGAGGTGCTGATCGACCGCTTTCGGGCGATGGAAACAAGGTCGCGAGCTGCGATCGCCGACGATCTCGCCTGGCTGGAGACGGTGCGTGCACAGGATCGAGCGCGGCCCAGCGAAACGCTGCCTCTCGACTGAGGCCGCAACAGATGCGGTGCCTCGTCTAATAATCGAGCGCGACACTCTTGACGATCGCGTGCACCGGCGTTCCCGGTTCAAGCCCGAGCGCCTCGCGCGAAAGGGTTGTGATGCGGGCGACCACCATGGCGCCGCCGCAGTCGACGCGGACGTCGAGGCTCCCCTCGTGGGCCGGCGACAGGTCGAAGACCGTCCCAGGCAGCACGTTGAGAGCGCTGATCCCTTGCGGCCGTGTCGTGGCCAGCATGACGTCGCGGGCGGCGATGTAGAGCCGAAGGCGGTGGCCGGCCGCTGCGACCAGGTGAGGAATACGGAAGAGGCATTCGCCGGCGCGCACGAGCGTCAGATTGTGCGCCTGGTCATGATGCTCCACGAGGCCCTCGATCAACGCGCCCGCCTCCATTCTAGCGATCGCCAGCGTGTCGGCCGGCCGGCTGAGAATGGCGGCGGCTTCGCCGGAGGCTTGAACCCGGCCATCGTCGATGACGACAACGCGTTGCGCCAATCGCGCCACTTCCGCCACCGAGTGGCTCACATAGACGATCGGGATCTTGGTTTCGTCGCGGAGCCGCTCCAGATAGGGCAGAATTTCCGCCTTTCGCGCTTCGTCGAGCGCAGCGAGCGGTTCGTCCATCAGCAGGAGGCGGGGGGCGGCAAGCAGCGCACGGCCGAGGGCGACCCGCTGGCGTTCGCCGCCCGAGAGCGTCGAGGGGCCTCGGTCGAGCAGGTGCCCGATGCCTAGCATGTCGACGACTTTGGCGAATTCGGACGCGGACCTGCTTGTGCCGGCGAACCAGCGGCCGTAGGTGAGATTGCTGCGGACCGTCAGATGCGGAAAGAGGCGCGCCTCCTGGAACACGTAACCGAAGCGGCGGCGGTGGACCGGCGTGAAGCGCTTGCGCGCGCTATCGGCAATCACGTCGCCGTCGAGGACGATTCGGCCGCCATCGGGGCGCAGAAGCCCGGCGATGATGTTGACGAGCGTGGTCTTGCCGGATCCGGAGCGCCCGAATAGTGCCGTCACGCCGCCGTGCGAGCGAAAAGCGGCGTCGATTCGAAAGGTGCCGATCCGATGGCGTGCCTCGACCTCCAGGCTCATGCGGAGACCGTCCGTCTCGCCGCGGCTGCGGCAAGGATCTCGGAGACCATCAGCGCGGCCATCGACAAGACGATCGAGATGATGGTGAGGCGCATGGCACCGGCATCGCCGCCCGGCACTTGCGTAAAGGTGTAGATTGCGACGGAAAGCGTCTGCGTCTCGCCGGGAATGTTCGAGACGAAGGTGATCGTGGCTCCGAACTCGCCCATGGCCTTGGCGAAGGACAGGATCATGCCGGCGACGATCCCGGGCAGGATCAATGGTAGCGTCACCGTCAAGAAGATCCAGGCGGGGCCGGCGCCGAGCGTGGCGGCGGCATCCTCGAGCTTGCGGTCGACCGCTTCGATCGACAGCCGCATGCTACGCACCATCAGCGGAAAGCCCATGACGGCGCAGGCGAGCGCCGCACCGGTCCAACGGAAGGAAAAGACAAGACCGACATTTTCCGCCAAGAAGGCACCGATCGGACCGCGCCGGCCGAAGAGCAGCAGCAGCACGAAGCCGGTGACGACAGGCGGCAGGACCAGCGGCATGTGCACTAATCCGTTGAGGACCGACTTGCCCCAGAAGCGGCCGCGCGCGAGGATCATGGCGGTGACGAGCGCGAGCGGCAGGCTCGAAAGCATCGCAACGGTTGCGACGCGCAGGCTCAGCCGGACGGCCGTCCACTCTGCCTCGCTCAGCGCCATCCAATCCAAATCGATTCTCTCCTGTTGACTGCCGCGCTGCGCATTCGGATTCCACGGCGCGGCCTTTGATGTTTCTAGCCCTGCGGCGACGGGCGGTGAAGGTTATTTCAGCACGGTAAAGCCTTGCGCCTCGAAGAGCGGCGCGGCATCTGGCGATCTGATGAAGTCGAGATAGGCAGCCGCATTCGGGCTTGCGCTGTCTGCGGTGATCGCGATCGGATAGATGATCGGCGGGTGGCTGTCTTCCGGGAAAGTCCCGACGACTTTCACGCCCGGATCGGCCGCTGCGTCGGTCTGATAGACGATGCCATAGGGCGCTTCACCGCGCGAAACAAGCAGGAGGGCGGCACGCACGCTTTCAGCGCCCGCCACCCTGTCGGCAACCGTCGGCCAGAGGCCGAGCTTTTCGAGCGCCGCCTTGCCGTATTTGCCGGCGGGGACCGAATCGACCGCGCCCATGGCCAGGCGTCCATCGCCGAGGAGGCCGGCGAGGTCGAGGCCGACTTTGATGTCCACCGGGGCGGCGTCCGCCTTGGCGGAAACGAGGACGAGCCGATTGCCGAGCAGGTTTGATCGGCTATCGGCCTTGATGAGATTCTTCCCGGCCAGATAATCCATCCAGGCAAGATCGGCCGAGATGAAGATATCGGCCGGCGCCCCCTGTTCGATCTGCTTGGCAAGCGCAGAGCTTGCCGCATAGGACGCGGTCACATCGCTGCCCGTCTGCCTTTTCCATTCCGCATTGACGGCATCGAGCGCGTTCTTCAGACTCGCCGCGGTGAATATCGTCACCCTCTCGGCCGTCCGAACGGGGGTGAAGCCCGCGCCCAAGAGGAGAATGCCGAGCGCCAGCGCCAATCCCTTCAGCCAGTCTCTGCGTCCGATATCCACCTGTCCTTGCTCCATTTTCCACGTGATATTCCGGAGTATATAACGCTTTATCCTTTTCGTTAGCTCTATATCCGAAGAAATACAATGCTCATCGATGAGGGCGATCAAAGCGGTGAAAGGAAGGGGTAAAATGTGGGCAAATGCTTGCGACCGGTGCCGACGCGGCTAAATTCCTCGGCGGAACACGAAGGAGGTTGGGGGCCCATGGATGCGACGATCAAGCTGGAAGAAAGCTGGAAGGCGGCTCTGGCGCCGGAGTTCCGGCACGGCTATATGTCCGATCTCAAGCGTTTCCTCATTGAACAGAAGCACCAGGGCCGGCAGATATTCCCAAAGGGTAGCGAGTATTTCAGGGCGCTGGACCTGACGCCCCTAGACCGGGTGCGGGTGGTGATCCTCGGCCAGGATCCCTATCACGGCGACGGCCAGGCGCATGGGCTCTGCTTCAGCGTGCTGCCCGGTGTGCGCATCCCGCCTTCGCTCGTCAATATCTATAAGGAACTCGAGACCGATCTCGGCATCGCGCAGGCACGGCACGGCTTCCTCGAAAGCTGGGCGCGCCAGGGCGTGCTTCTCCTGAACGCGGTGCTGACGGTCGAACGCGGCCGGGCGGCTTCGCATCAGGGCCGGGGGTGGGAGCGCTTCACCGACGCGGTCATTCGCGCGATCAATGAGCAGCAACAGCCCGTCGTCTTCATGCTTTGGGGTTCCTATGCGCAGAAGAAGGCGGCCTTCGTCGATCGTTCCCGCCATCTCGTCCTGACGGCGCCGCATCCCTCGCCGCTCTCGGCACATTCCGGCTTCTTAGGCTGCCGGCATTTCTCCCAGGCCAACACCTTTCTGGCCTCGAAGGGGCTCGATCCAATCGATTGGCGCCTGCCGGACACCCCACCGCTCAGGGCTGAACCGTAGCGCATCGGCCCGAAAAATCGTACCCGATTCTCGGAGAGCTCGAAGCGCCGATTTAAAGAGTTGCAGCGACCTTTGCGCGTCTGAAAAGCCGCGCGGGCGCTGTAGCGCGGCGTCGCCCTCTGGCGCGCTCGTTCGGCCTCCTGTCGCGGTTGGGCTTGCGTCGGCGATCCCGATCCGCCAAGACGGACCGGCGCAAAGTGGGGGACACGGCATGCGGCATATCCTGATCATCGGCATCGGCGCGGGCAATCCCGAACATATGACGGTCCAGGCGATCAATGCGCTGAACCGGGCGGATGTGCTCTTCATTCCCACCAAGGGCGCGAAGAAGGCGGAGCTTGCCGAGGTGCGCCGCGATATCTGTGCCCGCTATGTGACACGGCCCGGCAGCCGCACGGTCGAGTTCGCCGTGCCGATGCGCCGCACCGAGGGGCGGAGTTACACGGATAGCGTCGACGAGTGGCATGCCAGCATCGCGACGGCCTATGAGGATCTGCTCGAACGCGAACTTTCGGACGGGCAGACCGGCGCTTTCCTCGTCTGGGGCGATCCAATGCTCTACGACAGCACGATCCGCATTATCGAACGGGTCCGGGCGCGGGGGCGTGTCGACTTTGGTTTCGATGTGATACCGGGCATAACCAGTCTTCAGGCGCTCTGCGCCAGTCATCGCATTCCCCTCAACCTCGTGGGAAAGCCGGTCGAGATCACCACAGGTCGGCGGCTGGCCGAGAGCTTCCCGGAGAAAACCGCCACGGCGGCGGTGATGCTCGACGGGGAGCAGGCTTTTCAAAAGGTCGAGGATCCCGAGGCGGAAATCTATTGGGGCGCCTATCTCGGCACGCCGGACGAGATCGTCATTTCCGGGCGCCTCGATGAGGTGAAGGAAAAAATTCTGAGCACCCGCAAGGAAGCGCGGGAGCGCATGGGCTGGATCATGGATATCTATCTCCTGCGCAAGGGCGCAGATTTCGACGATTGACGAAGCCGGTAGCGCCGGGTCGCCATAGTTGGGCCCGATTGATCTCTCTCAAGGCGCGAGCCTGTGATATAGGGTCGACCGAATTGCGGAGGATGGCGAGGTGCTACCTCAGGGGAGATTGATTGAAGCGATGACGAGCTGTGCCGTGAAGCCAGACCCCTCGATGCGCCGCGGCGCCTGCCCCTCGCTGGCGACCCCGATGCAGACGGGCGATGGTCTGCTTGTGCGCCTGCGCCCCGCCGGCGCCCTGGCGCCGACGGACCTGCGTAAGATTGCCATATTCGCGGAGCGCTTCGGCAATGGCCTTCTCGAGGTGACGGCCCGCGGCAACCTGCAGATTCGCGGGCTGACGGCCTCGACCGTTGCGCCGCTCGCCGCGGCTATCGCAGAGGCGGAGATTGCGATTTCCGATGGTGTCGCGATCGAGACGCCGCCGCTTTCCGGGTACGATCCGGGGGGAATTGCCGACCCGCGGCCACTTGCCGCCCGCTTGCGCGCGGCGATCGCCGAGCACCAGCCGGAGCTGACGCTCGCGCCGAAACTGGCGATCGTTGTCGATGGCGGCGGACGCTTCCATTTGAAGGATGTGGCGGCCGATCTGCGGCTCGACGCGCTCGGCGGAGGGGGGGGCGTCCGCTGGCTGTTGTCGGTCGGCGGCCCGGCCCGCTCGGCCCTGCCGGTTGCTCTGCTCGCATCCGAGCAG
Source organism: Sinorhizobium sojae CCBAU 05684 (assembly GCF_002288525.1). Lineage (NCBI taxonomy): Bacteria > Pseudomonadati > Pseudomonadota > Alphaproteobacteria > Hyphomicrobiales > Rhizobiaceae > Sinorhizobium > Sinorhizobium sojae. The sequence goes on along the minus strand of NZ_CP023067.1, from coordinate 2,879,674 downwards.
GTCGTTCCTGCGGTTATGGAGATACTGGCGGAACTGAGCTCCCTTGGGCCAGGCGCCCGTGGCCGCGATCTCGATGCCGATCGTATCCGGCAGTGCCGGTCCGATGCCGCTTTGCCGGCCGTGGCTGAAGAGATCTCACCCTGGCTGCCGGCGGGAATCCACGACTTCGGCGACGGCCGCATCGTGCTCGGCCTCGGCCTTGCTTATGCGCAGACGGAAGCAAGCGCTCTCATCGCCTTAGTGAACGGGGTGGAGGAGATGGGCGCGACGGAGATACGGCTTTCGCCGCGGCATGGCTTTCTTGTGCTCGGTCTATCCAGTGAAGCGGCAACGCTTGCGCAAGACCTGGCGCTCGCCCAGGATCTGCTGATCTCGTCCGATGATCCGCGCAATCACATCGCCACCTGCGCCGGCCGCGCCTGCGCCTCTGCGCTGATGGACACGAAAGCGGCGGCAAGGCTCTTGGCGGAGGCGGGCTCCGAGCTGCTCGACGGTTCGCTTACGGTCCACCTGTCGGGCTGTGCCAAGGGGTGCGCCAGGCCGACGGCCTCTCCATTGACACTCGTCGGTGCGCCATCAGGACATGCGCTTGTCGTAAATGGTACGGCTTCCGTCGCGCCGAGCGCCTACACGGATGAAAACGAAATAGGGTCCGCGCTGGCGCGTCTCAATGTGCTGGTGCGGGAGAACAAAGGCGCTGGCGAATCGGCACGCTCCTGTCTTACACGGCTCGGGACCGGGCCGATCGCCGCAGCGTTTGAACAGGGATAGAAATGCCTGACTACGATTACATCCGCGATGGCAACGCCATCTATGAGCGTTCCTTTGCGATCATTCGCGCCGAGGCCGATCTTTCCGGCTTTTCGGAAGAAGAAGCGGACCTTGCGGTCCGCATGGTGCATGCCTGCGGCTCCGTTGAAGCAGCGCGCCAATTCGTCTTCTCACCAGACTTCGTTTCCGCCGCTCGCACGGCGTTGAAGATCGGCGCGCCGATTTTCTGCGATGCGGAAATGGTGGTGCATGGCGTGACGCGGGCTCGCTTGCCGGCTGGCAATGACGTCATTTGCACGTTGCGCGATCCGCGCACGGCAGAGCTTGCGGCCGAAATGGGCAATACGCGTTCGGCGGCGGCGTTGAAGCTCTGGGGCGAGCGGATGGCGGGGTCGGTGGTCGCAATCGGCAACGCGCCGACGGCGCTCTTTTATCTGCTCGAACTGCTGCGCGACGGAGCACCGAAGCCGGCGGCGATCCTCGGCATGCCGGTCGGCTTCGTCGGTGCGGCGGAATCGAAGGATGCGCTTGCCGAGAATTCCTACGGCGTTCCCTTCGCCATCGTTCGGGGCCGCCTTGGCGGCAGCGCGATGACGGCGGCAGCCCTCAATTCGCTCGCGAGGCCCGGCCTGTGAGCGCGGCGTGTGCAGGCAGAATGAGCGGCGTCGGCAGGTCTGTAGACGTTGGCAGGCTCATAGGCGTCGGTACTGGGCCGGGCGATCCGGAGCTCCTGACGATGAAGGCGGTGCGGGCGCTCGGCGAGGCGGACGTCGTCGCCTATTTCGCCAAGGCCGGACGCAGTGGCAACGGCCGCGCCGTTGTCGACGGGCTGCTGAAGCCGGATCTCGTCGAACTGCCGCTTTACTATCCGGTCACGACCGAGATCGACAAGGACGACGGAGCCTATAAGACCCAGATCTCCGAATTCTACAATGCCTCCGCGGAAGCGGTCACGGCGCATCTGCTGGCAGGGCGAACCGTCGCCGTGTTGAGCGAGGGCGACCCGCTCTTCTACGGTTCCTACATGCACCTGCATGTGCGGCTTGCCGGCCGCTTTCCGGTTGAGGTCATTCCCGGCATCACCGCCATGTCCGGCTGCTGGTCGCTCGCCGGCCTGCCGCTGGTGCAGGGCGACGACGTGCTCTCGGTTCTTCCCGGCACAATGGGCGAGGGTGAGCTCCAGCGCCGTCTCGCGGACACTGAAGCCGCCGTCATCATGAAGGTCGGCCGCAACCTGCCGAAAATCCGCCGCGCCCTTGCAGCGGCCGGGAGGCTGGAGGCCGCCGTCTACGTCGAGCGCGGCACCATGAAAAATGCGGCAATGATCCCGCTGAACGAGAAGCCGGACGACGCGGCACCCTATTTCTCGCTGGTGCTCGTGCCCGGTTGGAAGGACCGGCCCTGCTCGAACGAGATTGTCCAGGAGGTGAGGGCATGAGCGGCAAGCTCTTCATCGTCGGCACCGGCCCCGGCAAGCCGTCACAGATGACGCCCGAAACGCGGGAGGCGATCGCGGCCGCGACCGAGTTCTTCGGCTATGGGCCGTATCTCGATCGCCTGGACCTTCGCTCCGATCAGGTCCGCATTGCCTCCGACAATCGCGAGGAGCTCGACCGTGCCCAGGCCGCGCTCGCGCGGGCGGCCGCCGGTGCGAATGTCTGTGTCGTCTCCGGCGGCGATCCCGGCATTTTCGCCATGGCGGCGGCCGTTTGCGAGGCGATCGACAAGGGTCCCTCGGAGTGGCGGCAGGTCGATCTGGTGGTCACGCCGGGCGTAACGGCGATGCTCGCGGTTGCCGCCCGCATCGGAGCGCCGCTCGGCCATGACTTCTGCGCCATGTCGCTGTCGGACAATCTGAAGCCATGGGACGTCATCACCCGACGTTTGAGGCTCGCTGCGGAGGCGGGGCTGGTGATCGCACTCTACAACCCCATCAGCAAAGCGCGTCCCTGGCAGCTCGGCGAGGCGTTCGAGGTCCTGCGCAATGTGCTGCCGGCCAGCGTGCCGGTCATTTTCGGCCGGGCGGCCGGGCGGCCGGACGAGCGCATCACGGTTATGCCGCTCGGCGAGGCCGATGCCAACCGCGCCGACATGGCGACCTGCGTTATCATCGGGTCTCCGGAGACGCGCATGGTCGCCCGTCAAGGCAGACCGGATCTCGTCTACACGCCCCGATCCTTTAACGGGGAAAGCCATTGATGGATGCGTTCGAGCGCCTCGTCGCACGTGCTGACTGCGGTCACATCGGCGGGCTCGTGGCGCTCGACCATGACCACATCGAGCCCGAGTGTGCGGGCGGCGGCGATCTTGCCGTAGGTTGCGCTGCCGCCGCTGTTCTTGGCCACGACGACGTCGATTTCGTGATCCCGGAGCAGTTTCATCTCGTCCGCTTCCGCAAACGGGCCGCTGGCGAGAATCGGAGTTACGTTCGGCAGCTCGAGCGGCGGCGTGACGGGGTCGACGCTGCGCAGGACATAGCTGTGCTGCGGGGCCCTTTCGAAATGGAACGCCTCCTGCCGGCCGATCGCCAGGAAGACGCGGCGTGGCTCTTCGCCGACGGCGGCCGCCGCTTCGGGGACGCTCTCCACTCGCGTCCACCGATCGCCGGCCTCGGCTTTCCAGGCGGAGCGGCGCAGCGCCAGGATTGGCGTCCCGCTTGCCTCCGCCGCCGTAACGGCATTGCGCGAGATGCGGGCGGCGAAGGGATGCGTGGCGTCGATGAGCAGGGAAATCTTCTCCGCCGTCAGGAAGGTCGCGAGCCCTTCTGCGCCACCGAAGCCGCCGATCCGCGTCGGCAGCGGTTGCGGGCGGGGGTCGGCCGTGCGTCCGGCAAGCGAGATCACCGCGTCGTAGCGCGAATCCGCTGCGAGGCGATCGGCGAGCTGCCGCGCTTCGGTGGTTCCACCGAGGATCAGAATGCGAGGTCTGCCCGTGGCTGACATGTCGAACAGCGTCTCGGCCATAGCCGCTCCCTGGCTCACCATCATCGGTATCGGCGAGGACGGTGTAGCCGGTCTCGGCGACGAGGCCAAGCAGCTCGTTGCGACGGCACCGGTCGTTTTCGGCGGTGTGCGCCATCTGGAGCTTGCGGCACCGCTGATCAGAGGCGAAGGCCAGGTCTGGCAAAGCCCTTTCGAAAGATCGATCGAGGCGATCGTGGCGCGGCGCGGCAGCCCTGTCGTCGTGCTTGGCTCGGGCGACCCGTTCCTCTACGGCGTCGGCGCGACGCTTGCCCGTCGCATCGACCCGAGCGAAATGCGCACGATTCCGGCGCCCTCCGCATTCAGCCTGGCCGCCTCACGGCTCGGATGGGCCTTGCAGGACGTTGCGGCCGTCTCACTACACGGCCGTCCGCTCGATCTCGTTCGGCCGCATCTGCAGCCGGAGGGCCGGGTGCTGGCGCTGACATCGGACGCAAATGGCCCGAGGGCGCTCGCCGAACTCCTCACCGAAAGCGGATTCGGTCGGTCCCGGATTACCGTGCTCGAAGCGCTGGGAGGAGAGCGCGAGCGGATTTCGCGGCAGGTTGCCGCAGATTTCGCGCTCGAGGAAATCCATTCCCTAAACGTCTGCGCCATCGAGGTGATTGGCGAGGCGCACGCGCGCGTGCTGCCGCTCGCCTGCGGCCTCGATGACGCCCTGTTCGAACACGACGGCCAGATCACCAAGCGCGAGATGCGGGCGCTGACGCTTTCGGCGCTCGCACCGCGCAGGGGCGAGCTTCTCTGGGATATCGGCGCCGGTTCCGGCTCGATCGCCATCGAGTGGATGCTGAGCGATCCGGCTATGCGGGCGATCGCCATCGAGGCTTCGCCCGAGAGGGCCGCGCGGATCGGCCGCAACGCCGCAAGCTTCGGTGTACCGGGCCTTGTCGTTGTCGAGGGCCAGGCGCCGGATGCGCTGCGCGGCCTTCCGGAGCCTCATGTGATCTTCATCGGCGGTGGCGGCAGCGAACCGGGGGTGATGGATGCGGCGATCGCTGAGCTTCGGAGCGGCGGCAGGCTCGTCGCCAATGCGGTGACGACGGAAATGGAAGCGGTGCTTCTTGCGCACCACGCACGGCTTGGCGGTTCGCTGATCCGCATCGATATCGCACGGGCTTCGCCGGTCGGTACCATGACCGGGTGGCGGCCGGCGATGCCGGTCACGCATTGGTCGTGGACCAAGGCCTGAGCAGAAATAGTTCCAAGAGGGATAGATCATGACCGTTCATTTCATCGGCGCCGGTCCGGGCGCGGCAGACCTAATCACGGTCCGGGGCAGAGACCTGATCGGCCGTTGCCCAGTTTGCCTCCATGCCGGTTCGATCGTCTCGCCGGAGCTTCTGCAATATTGTCCACCGGGTGCGCGCATCATCGATACGGCACCCATGTCACTCGACGAGATCGAGGCGGAATATGTTCGCGCCGCCAAGGCCGGCGAGGATGTCGCGCGGTTGCATTCAGGCGACCTCTCCGTCTGGAGCGCGGTCGCCGAGCAGATCCGGCGGCTTCAAAATCATGGCATCGCCTATACCATGACGCCCGGCGTGCCGTCCTTCGCCGCCGCTGCCGCAGCAATCGGCCGTGAGCTGACGATCCCGGCGCTCGCACAAAGTCTCGTCCTGACGCGCATTTCCGGCCGCGCCTCGCCGATGCCCGACCGGGAGACGCTGGCCGGCTTCGGAGCCACCGGTTCGACGCTGGCGATCCATCTTGCGATCCATGCGCTCGATCGCGTCGTCGACGAACTGACGCCGCTCTATGGCGCGGATTGCCCGGTGACGATCGTCGTCAAGGCCTCCTGGCCGGACGAACGAGTCTTGCACGGCACGCTCGGCGATATCGCCGCCAAAGTCGCGGCCGAGCCGATAGAGCGCACCGCGCTGATCTTTGTGGGGCCGGGCCTCGAGGCGTCCGACTTCCGCGAGAGCTCGCTCTACGATCCGGCCTATCAGCGCCGCTTCCGTGGGCGCGGATAGGGCTGCGGGGTCAGTCCGGGTCCGCCCTGGCCGGCGGACCGGGTTTTACGGGAACGTCCTGCGGCTTCTCGAAACGGTGGCGGTAAAGGGAGGCCTGCCCGAGCAGCATCAGCGTCACGGGGGTGGTCACCGTAATGAAGACGATGATCAGCACTTCATGGAAGATCCAGCGGCTCTGCAGTACTGCGAAGCAGAGCATAGAAGCGAGGCAAACGAGAATCGTGCCGCCGCTCGTCGTAATGGTCGGCGCGTGCAGTCGGTCGTAGAAGGTCGGAAGGCGCAACAAGCCGATCGAGCCGATCAGCGTCATTGCCGCGCCGAGGAGCAGAAGACCACAGACGGCGATCGCCGCCCAGGCCGGCAGATCGGTGAGGTGGCTCATTCGATGATCTCCCCGCGCATGAGAAATTTCGCGAAGGCGATCGACGAGACGAAGCCGAGCAGTGCGATAATCAGTGCCGTCTCGAAATAGACCGTGTTCGCCGTGCGAATGCCGAAGGCAACGAGCATCAGCATGGCGTTGATGTAGAGCGTGTCCAAGCCGAGGACGCGGTCCTGGGCGTGTGGCCCCTTGACGATCCGGTAGAGCGCGAAGGCCATGGCGAGCGCGAGCATGACCTGGGCGAGCAGGATGGACCAGAGGATTGCCAGCTCTGTCATCGGAATATCTCCTTCAGCGATGCTTCATAGCGCGCAAGCGTTTGCCGCCAGGCATTTGCATTATCCATGTCGAGGATGTGGAAGAGCAGCTTCTTCTTGCGCCTGTCGTGTTCCAGCCAGGCCGTGCCCGGCGTTGCCGTCAGGATGCAGGCAAGCAGCGCCAGGGCGTTCTCGTCCTCGATATCCAGGTCGACGGAAAGGAAGCCAGACCTCACCGGCTGTCGTCGCGACCGCAGTATGAGGCGCGCCACCGCGATATTCGAGCGGGCAATGTCGGCGACGACGTGGAGGCCGAAGCTTGCCATATGGCCGAGGCGGCGCAGATGCGATCGCGGCGGCTGCAGCTTCAGCATGACCCAGGCGAGGATCGTACTGAGGACGATGCCGACGAGAATAGTGCCCGGTGCCACCGATTGCCTTAGCAAGAGCCACATGAGGAGAAGCGCAGTCGAAAGCAGCGGGTAGGGAAACCAGGTGCGCATCGGCTATCGGCCTCCGGCCCGGGGTGCGGAAAGGACCCGCTCGCTGTGCAGTGCCGGTGCAAGCAGGTCGTCGGCCGTTGCCTGCATGTAGCGCATGGCGGGGCCCGCCTGGAAGCTCAGGAAGAGGCAGGCGGCGAGCAGGACCGCGACCGGCGTGATTTCGATGATGACGACACGCGGGATGGTTCCCTCGATCGAGGCCCAGAAGGTGCGGATCCCGATTCGGTTCATGGCGATCATGGCCGCGAGCCCGGAAAGGATGATCAGCGTCACATAGGTCCAGTCGGCAGCGGAAATTGCCATTGCCGGGTCAGCCGCCGACATGTCGAAGAGGCCCTTGAGGAGCGCGAATTTGGCGATGAATCCCGAAAGTGGCGGAAGGCCGGCCATTAGCACAGCGCAAAGCGAAAAGCAGAGGCCGAGCACGGCCATGGTGCCCGGAATGGCGACGCCCGCTTCCTCCTCCTCTTCGTCCTGGTCGAAGTCGCCATAGGCCTCCATCGTCACCGCCAATACGTCGGCTGCGGCATCGCGGCCGCGTTCGACGAGCTCGATGAGCAGGAAGAAGGCGGCGATCGTCAGCGTCGAACTGACGAGATAGAAGAGCGCGCCGGCCAGCATTTCCTCATGCCCTAGCCCGATGGCGGCAAGCAACGTGCCCGAGGAGACGAGGACGGAATAGCCCGCGAGCCGTCCCATCGCCTGTGATGCCAGCACGCCGATGGCGCCGAAGGCGATCGTCGCCATGCCGCCCGCAAGCAGCCAGCTCTGGCCGAAACCGGCCGAGGCGCCGGCCGCGGCGCCGAAGACGAGCAGGTGCAGACGGAGGATGATGTAAATCCCGACCTTCGTCAGTATGGCGAAGACGGCGGCGGCGGGTGGCGTTGCCGCGGCATAGGCCGTCGGCAGCCAGAATCCAAGCGGCCACATGCCCGCCTTTACCAGGAATGCGATGCCGAGAAGGGCGGCGCCGGTCTCGACGAGCATCCTGCTTTCGGGTGTCAGCGCCGCGAGCTTTGTCGCGAGATCCGCCATGTTGAGCGTGCCTGTGGTGCCGTAGATCAGGCTGACGCCGATCAGGAAAAGCGAGGAGGCGGCGAGATTGATGGCGACATAGTGCAACCCGGCCTTCACCCGCAGCGGACCGGAGCCATGCAACAGAAGACCGTAGGACGCCGCGAGCATCATTTCGAAGAAGACGAAGAGGTTGAAGAGGTCGCCCGTCAGGAAAGCGCCGTTGAGGCCGGCCAGAAGAAGCTGGACGAGCGAGTGGAAATGATGTCCGGCCGTATGCCAGCGCGCCATCGAATAAACCTGGGCAGCGAGCGCAAGGCCGCTCGTCAGGCACAACAGGAGCGCAGAGAGCCGATCGAGGACGAGAACGATGCCGAAGGGCGCCGGCCAATTGCCGAGTTGGTAGACGCCGTCACCCGGTAGGCTGTCCTCGCCCGCCGCCGCAAGGCGCATGAGGATCATCGTCACGACGAAGACCACGAGTGTCGATACAAAGCCGATGGAACCCTTGAGCGTCCGCTCGCGCTCGTTGATCGGGACCAGCGCGGCGGCGACCGCGAGCGGCACGAGAATCGGCAGGATCAGCAGATGGTGGAGCCACTCAGTCACCGCGCGGCTCCCTGCCGTCGACGTGGTCGGTGCCGGTGAAGCCGCGCGAGGCGAGAATCACCACGAGGAACAGGGCGGTCATCGCGAAGCCGATTACGATCGCGGTCAGCACCAGTGCCTGCGGTACGGGATCGGTGTGGTGCGCCAGGTCGCCGATGCCGCCCGGCTGAAGAATGGGCGGTGCATTCACCCGCAGCCGTCCCATGCCGAAGATGAAGAGATTGACCGCGTAGGAAAGCAGCGAAAGCCCGATGATGACCTGATAGGTTCGCGGTCTCAACAGCAGATAGACGCCCGATGCGGTCAGCGCTCCGATGCCGGCGGAGAGTATGAGTTCCATTACTGTGCCGCCTCCCTCTCGGTGCGCGCGGGTCTCGCATGGGCGCGCGGTGCGCGGACGGACTGGTGCGCCAGCGCGATGAGGATCAGCACCGTGGCGCCGAGCACGAGCGAGAAGACGCCGAGGTCGAAAAGAATTGCGCTCGCCAGCGGCACCTTGCCGATGATCGGAAGCGTCGCATATTGCGAATGCGAGGTCAGGAACGGATGGCCGAACAGCCAGGAACCGATGCCGGTGGCGGCCGCGACCAATAGGCCGAGGCTCATCCAGCGCAACGGGTGGATGCGCAGCCGCTCCTCGACCCAGCGCGTGCCGCCGGACATGTATTGCAGGAGGAAGCCGATCGACATGGCGATGCCCGCGGCAAAGCCGCCACCCGGCAGGTCGTGACCCCGCAGGAAGAGATAGGCGGCGAGCATGCCCGTGACCGGGAACATCCAGCGCATGATCGCGGAAGGAATGTGGAGGTATTCGGCTATGCTGTCGCCGGCGTTCCGATCCGGATGGTCGTCGTCGAAGGCGTTCTGCACCCTCTGCTGCAGCGGGATATCCTGGCTGTCCGGGTGCGGGCGGAAACGCAGGAGCAGCGCGAAGACGGTCAAGGCGACGATACACAGAACGGCGATTTCGCCGAGCGTGTCGAAGCCGCGAAAGTCGACCAGGATGACGTTGACGACATTGGTGCCGCCGCCTTCGCTATAGGCGCGCTCGAGGAAGTAGCTAGCGACGGTCCCGGACGCCGGCTGCGTCATCACCCGATAGGCAATGAGCGTCATTCCGCCGCCGGCGGCAAGCGCAAGCAGGAGGTCGCGCAGGCGCCGGAAGCGGATGCGGAACGGAATATCCTCCGGCTCCGGCTTCTGGACGGGTTTCGGCAGCCAACGCAATCCGAGCAGGATGAGCACGGTCGTGACGATCTCGACGAGAAGTTGGGTGACCGCCAGGTCTGGTGCGGAGAGCCAGGCGAAGGTGATGCAGGTGACGAGCCCCGCTCCGCCGAGCAGTACGAGCGCGAACAAGCGGTGGAATTTTGCCTGGTAGGCTGCGCCGACGGCGCAGGCGATGCCGATCGCCCAGAGCAGGGCGAAGGCCGGGTCGACGCCGCGTATCACCAAGGACGGCAATTCGAAACCCCGGAGGAAAAGCGGGGTTGCGGCCGCCGAAACCGCCAGGAAAACGAGGAGCAAAATCTGCGGTTGCAGCCGGCGCGTACCGAGCCTCTGTTCGAGCGAGCGCGCCCATTTCCACGAAAGCGTCACCAGCACGCGCTCAAAGATGCGCTGTCCTTCGAGCAGCCGGAAAACCGGCGGGCCCTCGATCCCGGTCGCGAGATAGGAGCGCATGAGGAAATAGAGGCCGACGCCGCCCGAAAGCGCCACGAAACTCATGATCAGCGGGACGTTCCAGCCATGCCAGACGGCCAGGCTGTAGTCCGGCGTCCTGTCCCCGAGGATCGAGACGACCGCAGTGTCCAGGAAGGGACCGATCGTCCGGCCCGGAAGAATGCCGACGACCAGGCAGGCGAGCACCAGGAATTCGATGGGTGCCCGCATCCAGCGCGGCGGCTCGTGCGGCTTTTTCGGCAGATCCGCAGGCGGAGCACCAAAGAAGACGCTGTGAATGAATCGCAGCGAATAGGTGACGGCGAACATGCCCGCAATCGTCGCGACATAGGGCGTCACCGTATCGAGCGTATTGACGAGATGCGTCTCGATCGCCTCGGCAAAGAACATCTCCTTCGACAGGAAGCCGTTGAGCAGCGGCACGCCGGCCATCGCAGCGCTGGCGACCATGGCGAGCGTCGCCGTAATCGGCATGTAGTGAAAGAGGCCGCTCAGCCTGCGCATGTCGCGCGTGCCGGTCTCGTGGTCGATGATGCCGGCCGCCATGAACAGCGACGCCTTGAAGGTGGCATGATTGACGATGTGGAAGACAGCGGCGACCGCCGCGAGCGGGCTGCCGAGGCTGAGGAGTACGGTTATCAGCCCGAGATGGCTGATGGTCGAATAGGCGAGCAGGCCCTTCAGGTCCTGTTGGAAAATGGCGAAATAGGCGCCGAGCAATAGCGTCGACAGGCCCGCAAGGCCGACGATCCAGAACCAGGCCTCCGTGCCGGCCATGACCGGCCATAGCCGCGCAAGGAGGAAGACGCCGGCCTTCACCATGGTTGCCGAGTGCAGGTAGGCGGAAACCGGCGTCGGCGCGGCCATGGCGTGTGGCAGCCAGAAATGAAACGGAAACTGCGCGCTCTTCGTCAGCGCGCCGAAGAGGATGAGGATCAGGATTGGCAGGTAGAGCGGATCATTGCGGATCGCATTGCCGGAGGCGAGCACCGCATCGAGCTCGTAGCTGCCGACGACGCGTCCGATGAGCAGCAGCCCGATCAGCATGGAGAGGCCGCCCATGCCGGTCATCGTCAGTGCGATGCGGGCGCCGTCGCGCGCATGGGCGTTGTGGTGCCAATAGCCGATCAACAGGAAGGACATAATGCTCGTCAGTTCCCAGAAGACTGCGAGCAGGATCAGGTTGCCGGAAAGCACGACCCCGAGCATCGAGCCCATGAAAGCGAGGAACAGCGCGAAGAAGCGCGGGACGGGATCTTCCGCCACCATGTAATAGCGGGCATAGAGCACGACGAGGACGCCGATCGCCGTGATCAGCGTTGAAAACAACCAGGAAAAGCCGTCCATCCGCAATGTGAGGTTCAGGCCGAGCTCGGGGATCCAATCGAGTTCGAAACGCAGCACGCCGCCTGCGGTGACGAAGGGGTAGAGACCGGCCGCCAACAGGAAACAGACGAGCGCGATGGCGCCGGCGAACCAAGCCGTGGCGCCGCGCTGATCCGACGGGAAGAAGAGTACGAGGAGACTCCCCCCGAAAGGGGCGAGAAGGAAGATGGTAAGCAATTTCTCCGCGTATACGATCGTTCGACTCCCGCCTGACTTGTATTGGGATTGGGTCCTGACGCGCCGGTGATATCGTCGCCGAAGCGGCCGACGAAGGCAATGCCCGCATCGCCCTCCAAACGGTAAAGGCGTATGTTTTTACGGCTTTTTTTCAGTCGGCTACCTGGGTCGCCGGAGAGAACTGGCCGGCGCTGTGCGCAGCCTTCGGCTGCTCTCAAGTCCCGAGCTTACGCTCAGCGGCGCGCCATCGCCGCTCGAAGATGAAGGCAGCGAGATCGTTGGCACCCATGGGTCGTGCGAAGGCATAGCCCTGGAGGCCATGGCAGCCGAGTTCCTTGAGAATGGCGGCATGCTCCAGCGTTTCCACGCCCTCGGCGATCACTTCGATGCCGAGCGACGTGCCGATGTCGATGATCGATTCCACCAGACGCCGCTGCTGAGCCGATTCGCGGATCGGCAGCACCAGTTGCCGGTCGATCTTCAGCCGGCGTGGCGTCAGCTTCAGGAGGCTGACGATCGAAGCATAGCCAGTGCCGAAATCGTCGATTTCGATGTCAATGCCGAGCTCCTTTATGCGCCGGATATTCGACAGCACCGTCAGGTCGTTCTCATCGAAGGAGATCGACTCCAGCAGTTCGAACGAAAACCGCCCTTCGGGTATGTGCATCTGCTCCAGCCGCTCGATCAGCCGCTCGTCGCGCAGCCGTGAATAGGAGAGGTTGACGGAGACCTTCGGTATGCGGACACCGTTCGCCTCCCACCGGCAGATCTGGAAAAGCGCCTGCTCCAGGATCGCCTGATCGATCGCCGCGACCACGTTGATGTCCTCGGCCGTCTTCAAGAAGGCGTGCGGGCCGATGAGCCCTTTGGTCGGATGATCCCAGCGCGCCAGTGCCTCCACGCCGATTACCTCCAGCGACTTCGGACAGAATTGCGGCTGGAAATGCGCGATGAATTCGTTCTGCTCAAGAGCGCGAAGGATTTCATCGGCGGTCTGCTTGGTCCTGAAAACCTCGGTCTTGAGCGCGCCCGTGAAGGTTTCGTGGCGATTGCGGCCGCGGCGCTTGGCCTCGTAAAGCGCGATATCGGCGTTGACGAGAACCTGGGAGAGTTCGTCAGCGGCGGCTGTCTGGCCGGCAATGCCGATGCTGACGCCGATGCGGCATTCCTGATCCTTGTAGCGGACCGGTGTACTCATCGCCTCGATGATGCGGGATGCCAGTGCCCCATCCTCGTCAGGGCTTCCGCTCGCGCGAATGATGACGAATTCGTCCCCGCCGATGCGCGCGACGAAGTCGCCCTCGCGCGCATTCTCCCGCAGAAGCGCGGCGGCATGCCTGAGGATCTCGTCGCCGGCGGCGTGGCCGAGCGTGTCGTTGATCTGCTTGAAGCGGTCGAGATCGATGTGAAAAATGCTAAGCCTTGCCTCGGCATCGAATTGTCTGCTGCGGTTCGCCAGGATCTGGTCGAGGAAGCGGCGGTTGGGCAATCCGGTGAGCGGGTCGTGAAGCGCATTGAATTCCATGCGGTGGCGCGCGGCCTCCAACTCGGCGCTGTGCGCCTCCGCAAGACGCTTGGCTTCCGAAAGCCTCGCCCGCGTTTCGATGTCGGCCGTCACGTCCCAGTTGACGCCGACGATCTTGCGTGTGCCGCTCTCGGCGAGGTAGGTGGAGCCGATGGCGCGGATATGGCGGATCCGGCCGCCGGGGAGAATGATGCGGAATTCGGAGTTATAGGCTCCACCCGTTGCGACTGCATCGGCGAATTCCGCTTCGGCGCGCACGCGATCGCCCGGATGCAATCTCTCTTCCCAGACAGCGGTTGTCGTGCCGACATGCGTTCGGACGCCGTAGAGCTCTTTCATCCGGCTGTCCCAGAGCAGCTTGCCGCTGTCGATGTCCACTTCCCAAATGCCGATCTTCGACGCGTCAAGCGCGATCTTCAAGCGGTGGGAAAGTTCCTGGAGCTGATCCTTGCTCCGCTTCAGCGCTCGAATGTTCTCCTGACGCTCTGTCGTCAAGCGGCCGGTCATGATCATCGGGACGACGATCATCAACCCGCCGAGCAGGATCAGCAGGCGAACCGTCCAGGCATTTTGCGGCGTCGCGGGCCATCCGCCCTTCGGTATCGCCGCGATGCGCCAGGAGCCGCCCGGCAGGGCAACGTCTATTTCGACCGGCGCATTCCGGAAGATCGTGGAGTCCCCGAAGAAGACGGAACCATGGCGCCCCAGACCGTCGCGGCCGGCAATGGCTATATCGATGTCGAGATCAAGCGAAACCAGGCCACTGTCGCGATAGAGCTGATCGACATCGATGACGGCCGAGACCAGGCCCCAGAAGCGCTTTGCCTTGCCGGTAATCACCGGAAAACGGCCGATCAACCCCTGACCGCCCTGCACGAGTTCGACTGGGCCGGCGAGCACGAGCTTTCTCGTCTCCATCACCCGCAACGCGCTCGCACGTTGCTTTTCATTGCTGCGATAATCGAGGCCGATGGCCTTTTCGTTGCCTTCGACGGGATAGACCATCGACACGACCAGATCCGGGGCAGCCGCAAGGTTGCGCAACTGCGAGCGCTCGGTGAAGATGCTTTGCGCGAGCTCGGCAAAACGCTGCTGCTGCATCTCCGGTTCGGTGGCTATGGTGCCGACCAGACCGCGGACGAGCTGGATATTGCCGTTAATGCTGTTCTCTAGGTTCGAGTGGATCGGCGCGAGCTCGTTGGCGACGAGCGAGCGCATGCGCGCTTCCGAAATGATCCGGTTCTGATGGTCGGCGAAGATCCCGGCCACCATCACGACAATGGTGGCGATGACCGCCGGAAGGTAGTTGGGGGTCAGAAATCGCGAAAGCCGGGACTTTCCGAGGTTGAGGATGTTGTTTTCTGGCACAAGACTACCCAGCAGACCCGCATGCAAATGAAGTTCGCTGCGATAATTTCAGAGTCTCCTTAACAATTCTTCATCCGTCGTGCTGAAATAGGATCATGCCCTCGCACCGATCATCGCCTGCAGGGTTGCCAGCCGGTCGGCGTCGCGTGGCAGCTTGTCGGGCCGCAGGCGGGCGATGCGCGGAAAGCGCATTGCGACGCCCGACTTGTGGCGCGTGGAACGGTTTATGCCTTCGAAGGCGACTTCGACGACGAACCCGGCATCGGGTTCCGCCCGCACGGCGCGCACCGGGCCGAAGCGCTCGACCGTGTTGTCGCGCACGAACCGATCGAGGATCTCGAGTTCGGCGTCAGTGAAGCCGAAATAGGCCTTGCCGACCGGGACGAGCGCCGCTCCGTCTTCCCCTTCCGTCCAGACACCGAAAGTGAAATCGGAATAGTAGCTGGATCGCTTGCCGTGGCCGCGTTGCGCATACATCAACACCGCGTCGATGTTGAACGGTTCGCGCTTCCACTTGAACCACGGCCCTTTGACGCGGCCAGCCAGATAGGGCGAATCGAACCGCTTCAGCATGACCCCTTCGATCACCGGATCCGGCGGGCTCGAGCGCAGGCGGTCCAGTTCCTCCCAACTGGAAAACGGGACCAGCGGAGAGAGGTCGAAATGTTGCGGCGAGGCGGAGTCGATCAAAGAGGACAGAGCCTCGCGGCGGACGTAAAAGGGCTCCGGGCGGATGTCCTGCTCGCCGGAAAACAGGATGTCGTAGCCGCGGATGAAGGCCGGAAAGTCTTCAAGCAGCCTGCGGCTGACCGTCTTGCGGTTCAGGCGCTGCTGCAAGTCGGCGAAGCTGCCCGTAGCGCGGTTGCTGCGCGCGGTCCCGCCGACCAGCAATTCGCCGTCGATGACGCCGGTGAAGTCGGCGGCATCGAGGATTTCGGGAAAGGCGCCGGAGATCTCGTCGCCGCTGCGCGAATAGAGGCGCCGCACGCCGCCGATATTGGCAAGCTGCACGCGGATGCCATCCCATTTCCATTCGGCGGCGAAATCGGCGGGATCGAGCCCCTCGAGTTCGTGCTCGGCGACTGGCGTCGCGAGCATCACCGAGTGGAAGACGGCGGGGGTCTTGAGCACAGGCATCTCACCCTCTCCGCTGAGCCAGAGGAAGAGGGGCAAATAGGGCGGTGCCAGGCCGTGCCAGAGCCTCTCTATCTCGCCGACATCCTTGCCACCCATGTCCGCCAGCGCCTGTTTGGCGAGCCGCGCCGAGACGCCGATCCGCAACCCGCCGGTGGCAAGCTTCAGGAAGGCGAAACGGCCGGACGCATCGAGTCGGTCCAGCGTATCGCGCACGAGCGAGCGCACCTCGGAGCGTCCCGCCATCTGGAGGCGCTCGATGATCTCTCCGAGGGAAATGTCCGCCGGCGCGACATCGGCCGGCGGCTCCCAGGCAAGCGAAACGGTCTCGGCGAGATCGCCCACGTAGTCATAGGAATAGTGGAACAGGACCTCGTCCATGCGCTCGAGCAGGAGGTCGCGAATCAGGGCCGGCTTCACGGCATTGAGCGAAAGCGTGCCGGCGATCGCCGCCAGCGCATAGCCGCGGCTCGGGTCCGGGGTGGTGTGGAAATAATCGACGAGTAGCCGGATCTTGGCGTTTCGCTGCGGCGTGAGCACGAGGCGGCCGAGGAGTTCAGCGAAGGCCTTCATCGGTCACTCCCCTTCATCGTCGTAACCGACGAGGTGCAGCGGGCGTGCCGGGATGCCCTCCAACTCGCACCAGCGCACGAGGGCCTCTTCGCGGCCGTGCGTCACCCAGACCTCACCTGGTGCGATGTCCCGTATGGTCTGTGTCAGTTCCGCCCAGTCGCAATGATCGGAGATAACGAGGGGCAGTTCGACGCCGCGCTGCTTCGCCCGTTGGCGAATGAGCATCCAGCCGGAAGCAAAGGCGGCAAGCGGGTCGGCGAAGCGCCGCGCCCAGCGGTCGGAGAAGGCCGAGGGAGGGCCGACGATGATCGCGCCGGCGAGGTCCTGTCGGTTCCCGCCCTCGACCGTTGCGTGGCGGATTTCGCCGAGTTCGATACCTTCGCGCTGGTAGTACTCGCAGAGCTTCGCAAGCGCGCCATGGATGTGGATCGGCGCGTCATAGCCCTGCTGACGAAGGAGGGCGATGACGCGCTGCGCCTTGCCGAGCGCATAGGCGCCGACCAGATGGGCTCGCTCGGGGAATTGCCTCAGCGATTGAAGCAGACGGGCAACTTCCACCCTGTCGTCCGGATGGTGGAACACCGGCAGGCCGAAGGTCGCCTCGGTGATGAAGACATCGCAGGGGACGGGCTCGAAGCTCAGACAGGTGGGGTCCGGGCGGCGCTTGTAATCGCCGGAGACGACAATCCGCGTTCCATTCGTTTCGACCGAGATCTGCGCCGATCCGAGCACGTGGCCGGCCGGATGGAAGCATATGCGAACGCCGTCGATCGCGATCGTTTCTCCGAGACGCGCTGTATCGCTCGCGCCGCAAAAGCCGTCGCCATAACGCAACCGCATGATGTCGAGCGTCTCGCGTGTCGCAAGCACATGGCCATGGCCGGCACGGGCGTGATCGGAATGCCCGTGGGTGATCAGCGCTCTTTCGACCGGCTGCACCGGGTCGATGTAGAAGTTCCCCTTTTCGCAATAGAGCCCCTTCAGGGCGGGATAGAGTAAAATCTCCGGCTTCATGCTTTTAAAGATAGCTGGCCGACGCCCGCCTGCCAGCTATCGGGCCAAGTTTTTTGGCGTCAATCGACCTTTGCCAGCGTGTCGCCGATAAGTTTCAGGACGGCCCCGGCATCGATGCCGATGCAGACCCGCTGGCTCGGCAGTCCGTCCCAGGCATTCGGCGGGAAGAGACGTCCATCGGGCTTCTGGATCGTCTGCCCGTCGGCGATGCCGCCGCAAAGGACGCGGATGGCACCGCTACGGGTTCGGAAGAGTTCCGGTGCGACGACATAGGCGCAGGCGCAGCTGTCGTGCACGACCATGCCGTCGTCGACATGCTGCTCGTAGAAGCTGATATAGAAGCGTGAGATGTCGGCAAGCAGCCGCGCAGCCGTGCCGCCGCGCTCGGCGATGTCCGCGAGCATGGCGCGCGTCATCACCGTCTGCGAGGTCACGTCGAGCCCGATCACGGTCACCGGCCAGGGCGCCGTCATTACCACGTCCGCGGCCTCCGGGTCGCCGTGGATATTGGCTTCGGCCGCCGGCGTGATATTGCCGGGCACGTCGAAAGCTCCGCCCATGATGACGACGCCCTTGACCAGGAGCGCGATGTCCGGATCGTTACGCACCGCCCGCGCCAGATTGCTCATGCGGCCGACCGCGACGAGCGTCACTTCGCCCGGACTGGCACGCACCGTGTCGATGATGAGTTGGTGGGCCGGGCGGGGATCGAGCGGCAGGTCGATCTCGTCCGGCACGTCGATATTGCCGAGCCCGTCATGGCCGTGGATGCCCGTCGGCCAATCGATATGCGGCCGGCTCGGATCGAAGGTCTCGCCGAGTCCCCTGGCGACCGGCGCGGCAATGCCCCAGGCCTGTTTTAGAAAAAGTGCGTTGCGCGTCGTTGTCTCGATCGAGGCGTTGCCAAACACGGAGGTGATACCGACGAGATCGATGTCTGGGTGCCGGTGCAGGAAGAGAAGGGCCATCGCGTCGTCGACGCCCGGATCCGTATCGAAGATGACCTTGTGCATGGTGTCGCCTTTCCGGCGGTTTCTCCGCCTAGTTGCCTGCAGTCGGTGTGTGCGGGCGGCAATGGACAAGGAGCGGGCGAAAGTCAATCGACTGCGGCTCGGCCCTTCCGAAAATGACGGATACCGAAGCGGCCGCGATCCGCCCTTTGGCGGCGCTTAAACTTTCCGAAAGGGTGCTTCGCCTATTCTTGGGGGAAACCATTGGTATTCCCTGCAATCCTTACGACGAGCGCGGAGCCGAGCGTGAAGGTTATCCTGAGTAAATTGCGTCCTTCGAAGCGCCTTGTACTTATTCTGTCCTCGGCCTTTGCCGTTTCCGCCGCTTCCGGCGCCGCTGCCGTTTATGTCGGTGGCGACCGGCTCATGGCGGGCCTTGGGCAACCCTCGCCCTCCGGCCTCGGCTGCACGACGCTCAGGACAGTGAAGCTCGATCACCACGGCCAGCGCTGGATCCGCATGCATGTGAAGACGGACAGGGCAAGCGGACAGGACCGCATGCGGACTGCGCTGCGCGTCGTCGGGGCATTGGCCAACAGGGAAAAGGCGGATCTCTACCAGGTGGTGGTGCTGGATGCTGCCGGTCCAGAGGAGCGCGCGGCGGTACGGGGCGCGGCGATCGGTGCGGAAGTGCTTTTCGCCCCCGGCCCGCGAAGCGTCATGGGCATGGATGAGCCGTTCCGCGCCTCCTATAACGACGGGAAGGCCAATCGGATTGGCATGTTTCACGGAAAGGTCGTCGACCTCGAACTCGACGAGGTCCGGGGCATGATGGCCAAGATGGACGATCGCTCGTTATGCGTCAATCCGACCGCGGAGGGAACCGAGGTTGCGCAGGTGAGCGAAAGCGCCGCGCATGGGAGCCAGTAGCCCAGCGCACCCAAATTTGGGATGCGTGCGCTGTAAGGCTTCCTTTTTTCGGTAGCTGCACACGGACAAGAAAGCTCGCCGCTCGCGCGACGGGCTCTTTTTATTCGACCGTTCTTCGCTCAATCAGCCTTGTGGCGGCGAGCCGGGAAGAGAATGATGTCGCGGATCGACGGCGAATTGGTGAGCAGCATGATCAGCCGGTCGACGCCGATGCCCAATCCGCCGGCAGGCGGCATCCCCTGGTCCATCGCGTCGAGGAAGTCTTCATCCAGCGTCTTTTCCGTCTCGCCGCGGGCGTGGGCCTGTTCCATCTGCTCGACCATGCGGGCGCGTTGCTCGATCGGATCGTTGAGCTCGGAGAAGGCGTTGCCGATCTCCCAACCGTTACAATAGGTCTCAAAGCGTTCCACGAGCCGCGGCTCGCCCGGCACTTCCTTGGCGAAGGGCGAGATGTCCTTCGGGAAGTGGATGACGTGGGCGGGCTGAATGAGCGTCGCCTCAACCTTCTCCTCGAAGATGAAAGCGAGAACTTCGCCCCAGGTCGCATCCTTCTCGATCTCGAAACCGGCCTTCCTTGCGGCCTCGCGGGCTTCCTCATCAGTCTTGATGGCAAGGAAATCGATGCCGGTTGCTTCCTTGACGGCCGCCGGCATGGAGACGCGCGGGAACGGTCCCTCGAAAGAAAGCTGCTTGTCGCCAAATTCGAACTCGGTCTTGCCGTGCACCGCCAGCGCCAGCGTCTCGAACATGCGTTCGACGAGGCCCATCATGTCCTCGTAGTCCGCATAGGCCCAATAGCACTCCATCATTGTGAATTCCGGATTGTGCCGGGTGGAGACGCCTTCGTTGCGGAAGTTGCGGTTGATCTCGAACACCTTGTCGGTCAGGCCGGAAACCAGCACGCGCTTGAGATAAAGCTCGGGCGCGATGCGCAGATACATGTCGAGCTTGAGCGTGTTGTGATGGGTCTTGAAGGGCTCTGCCGTCGCCCCGCCATAGATCGGCTGCAGCATCGGCGTTTCCACTTCCATGAAGCCCTCGTCTTCGAGGCAGCGGCGCAGGCTCGACACGATGCGGCTTCGCTGCTGAAAGCGCAGCTTGGATTCCTCGTTGACCATGATGTCGAGATAGCGCTTGCGGTAGCGGGTCTCGATGTCGGCGAGCCCGTGATACTTCTCCGGCATCGGCAAGAGCGACTTGCAGAGCATGGTGATTTCTTTGGCGTTCACCGTCAACTCGCCGCGCTTTGTGCGCCGCACCTCGCCGGTGACGCCGATGATGTCGCCGAGGTCGATCATCGGGAGCAGTGCCCGCGCCTCTTCGGGCGTCGTATCCTTATGCGAGAAGATCTGGATCTTGCCGGATGCGTCGTGAATGTCGATGAACATGCCGGAATTGCGCGAGGAAAAGACGCGCCCCGCGACCGTTACCGTGTCGCCGCTTTCCGTATCCAGTTCGAGTCCGGCATATTTCTCGGCGAGTTCCGCATTGGTGATGGTGCGATGGAAATGTGCCGGGTAGACGTCGCCGATCTGCTCGCGCAGGAGTTCCAGCTTCTGTGCGCGCACCTCGGTCGCGTCGGAGGAAAGGCCGGCGTTTTCAGTCGTCTGATTCATCGTCTTGTCCTTACTTTCCGCTGCCGACCATCGAAGCGACGACCTGGGACGCCAGCTTCAGACGCTGGCGCACGACCGCACGGCCGAGGAGCTCCATGGAATCGAAGAGCGGCAGCGAACGCTGCGAGCCCGAGACGGCCACGAAGAGCGGTGCGACGATCGCCTTCAGCTTTTTGCCGGTCGCATCGGCGACGGTGCGCAGTTCCGCCTCGATCGACTCCTTGTTCCATTCGAGGATCTTTTCGAGATGCGGCTGTACCGTGTTCAAGATTTCCAGCATATCCTCGGGCGAAGCCTTCACCCCGGCAAAGGCGGCGGACTGCAGGCCGAGATCCGATTTGAACAGGAAGGCAGCGAGGTCCGGCAGTTCGCCGAGCTTCGCAATACGCGATTGCGAGAGCTTGAGGCCCTCCTTGAGGCGATCGTTCTCCGAAGCCCAGGCGAAGACGCGGGCGGCGAATTCTTCCTCGGTAAGCTCCTCGCGGATCCAGCGGGCGTTTAGCCAGTCGAGCTTCTGGATGTCGAAGATCGCGCCGGCTTTCGAAAGATTTTCCGGGTCGAATTTCTCGGCGAGCTCCTCCATCGTCAGGAGTTCCTCGCCTTCGGCGATCTGGATGAAGAAAAGACCAAGGAAGTTCATTAGCGCTTCCGGCAGGTAGCCGAGCGCCGTGTAATAGGAGATCGAGGTCGGGTTCTTGCGCTTCGACAGCTTGGACTTGTCGGCATTGCGCATCAGCGACAGATGCATGAATTTCGGCGGCTCAAGCCCGAGATACTCATAGATCAGGATATGCTTCGGCACGGAGGCGAGCCATTCCTCGCCGCGCGCGACGTGGGTGATTTTCATCAGGTGGTCGTCGACGACATTCGCCATGTGGTAGGTCGGCATGCCGTCCGCCTTGAGCAACACCTGCATGTCCACGGCATCCCACGGGATCTCGACCTCGCCATAGACGCCGTCATGGAACCTGCAGGAGCCTTCCGTCGGGATCTTCATGCGCACGACATGCGGCTCGCCGGCTTCAACGCGCTTCGTCACTTCCTCGGCCGAGAGGCTCAAGCACAGGCCGTCATACTTCGGCGGCTTGCCAGCGGCACGCTGTGCCTCGCGCATCTCTTCCAGCCGCTCGGGCGTGCAGAAACAGCGGAAGCCGTGGCCGTTTGCGACGATCTTTTCGACATAGGGCTTGTAGATGTCCTTGCGGTCGCTCTGGCGATAGGGACCGTAGGGGCCGCCGATATCGGGACCTTCCGACCACTTCAGGCCGCACCATTTCAGAGCATCGAGCACCTTCTTCTCGAACTCCGGCGTCGAGCGTGTCGCATCGGTATCCTCGATGCGCAGGATGAACTCGCCGCCATGCTTCTTCGCGAAGAGATAGTTGAACAGCGCAATATAGGCGGTACCGACATGCGGTTCGCCGGTGGGGGAGGGCGCGATGCGCACTCGGACTGCTGAATCTGCCATGGTCTTGCCCGTCTTGACGTGCTTTGGGGCCCTTTGCCGGAGCGTACTCCCGCTGGCGGGCGCGCAATTTTATGGGAAGGAAACGCCCGCAAGGGCGCCGCACCAGCGGTATCGGCGGGCAATTCCAGTCGGCAGGGGTGAGACCATAGAAAGCCCCTTCTGTCAACGGAAACCGGCAGGCAGTCGCTTCTGCAGGGACGGTCGTGCTGCAGCATGGCGGAACGCGGCGCATGATCACCATGGAGGCCCGCGAGTAGCGGGCCTCATCAAGGCAATTAGTGTACATTTTCGGCCCGCTGCTTCCGCAGTCGGGCGTTGCGGGCCATTATGTTCAGCCCTTCGACCAGCGCCGAGAATGCCATCGCCGCATAGATGTAGCCCTTCGGGACGTGGAAGCCCATGCCTTCGGCGATCAGCGTGGTGCCGATCATCAGGAGGAAGGCGAGCGCCAGCATCACGATGGTCGGGTTCCGCTCGATGAAGTTGGCAAGCGGCGTTGCCGCAAGCAGCATCACCGTGACGGCGATGACGACCGCGGCGACCATGATCGGCAGGTGCGGCGTCATTCCGACGGCGGTGATGATGCTGTCGACGGAGAAGACGAGGTCGAGCAGCAGGATCTGCCCGATCGCCGCGGTGAAGCTGTTGATAGCCGAGGTGGCAATGAAATCCTCCGCATGATCTTTCGGATCAACGCTGTGGTGAATTTCTTTCGTCGCCTTCCAGACGAGGAACAGGCCGCCGGCGATCAGGATCATGTCCTTCCAGGAGAAGCCGTGCCCGAAGGCCTCGAAGACCGGCCGGGTCAGTTGCACGATCCAGGCTATGGTGCCGAGCAGCGCCAGGCGCATGATCAGCGCCAGCCCGATGCCGATGCGGCGGGCCTTCACGCGGTGGGTGCCCGGCAGCTTGTTGGTGAGAATCGAGATGAAGATCAGGTTGTCGATGCCGAGCACGACTTCCATGACGACGAGCGTAACTAGGGCGACCCAAGCCTCGGGGCTTTGGACAAGCGTGAGAATTTCCTGCATCGGCGATCTTTCCTTTCTCGATATGCGAGATCGCCGCAGTATTTAGCCATACTTCTGAAAGTCGCAAGCGCCGCCGCGCATTTAGCGGCGGTGTCTGCCGAGTGCTCTTCCGTGCCGGGCCGTGGTGGAAACCATAGGGAATGTATGCCCGATGCGGGGCCCGGCTTAGTAACATGCGTCATCAGGGCGCTTCCCGGCCATAGGCGGCCAGAAATACGCGGATGGCCGACGAGACGTTCTTTTCGAGCTGCTCGGCCGACACCGCATCGCACATGCCGAAGAGCCGCCCCTTGAAAAGCCCGGCCATCGAAAGCTCGATGAACTGTTTGGCCGCCAGTTCCGTATCGTCGATCGACAGTGTGCCCGTGGCCACCTGCCGGTCGAGATAGGCCTTCAGCACCGTGTAGCCGTTTTCCGGCGTGGCAGTGAAGAAGCGTTGTGCCAGCCGCGGCATGCGGTCGATGACACCGAGTACGGTGCGCATCGCCCGGATCGTGTAGTCGGAGGTGATGCTGGTCACGAGGGTCACGCCGAAATCGTGAAGCGCCACCTCAATAGGGTCATGGTCGTTCAGCAATTGCTTGATGCTGCTGACGATGCGGCTGCGCTCGCGCGCGATCAGCGCCTCGAACAGGTCTTCCTTGTTCTCGAAATAGACGTAGAGGGTGCCTTTTGAGACGCCGGCCTCGCGGGTAATGTCGTTCATGCTGGCGGCATCGAAATTGCTGCGCATGAATACGCGTTTGGCACCCTCGAGAATCTGTTCGCGCTTCACCGGATCCGCGCCGGCGGGACGCCGGCCGCCGCCTGCGCGCTGCTGTTCCTGCTCCTGCAGGTGTCTCTCCTGCCGTTCGCTTTTCGACGACATCATGGGTGCCGGGCTCCTCCACTCCTTCGCGTAGCTCTCGGGAGACGCCGGGAAAGCCTGCGCCCCATTTTCCCTCGTCTTGTCACCTCGCCTTGCTTCGAACTGATTGGTTCGATTTGCGCTTGATATGCGGTCATGAAGGCATTATGTCAAGCGACATCGAACCGAACGGTTCAGTCAATTTAAATCAGTCATTCAAGCCGGTATCCCCATGTCCAGCAACAGCACCTCAAGCGCTGCCCGCGTCCGTCCCGTCGACGATCATTTTGAACTCACGGATTCTGCCAACAAAGCCGAGGCTCAGCGAGGCGAGGCTCCGTCGGCGACGGAACGCCCATCCACCGAAACGGCGGCGCCCGAGAAAAAGCGTCGAAACCCGATCCTTCCGGTCCTGGGCTTGGCGTTGCTCGCGGCGGGTGGCTGGTACGGCTATGATTGGTGGACGCATGGCCGCTTCATGATCTCGACCGACGACGCCTATATCGAGGCGGACATAGCCACCATCTCGCCAAAGGTGTCGGGCTATGTCGCCGGAGTCGATGTCGTCGCCAACCAGCATGTGAAGGCTGGAGACCCGCTCGTCACGCTCGACGATGGCGACTATCGCATCGCGGCCGAGCAGGCCGAGGCGCAAATCTCGACGCAGAAGCTGGCGCTCAGCCGCTTCGACGCGCAGATCGCCGGCGCAAAGGCGAGCCTCAACCAGGCGCAAGCGCAGAAGGAATCCCTCGAAGCGGCGCTCAGGGGCGCCGAACTGGCGCAGAAGCGCGCCAGCGAGCTGCAGTCCAAGGACTTCGGAACGGACGCCGCGCGCGACAGCGCACAGGTTGCGCTGGACCAGGCACGCGCAAACCTCGTCGGCGCGGACGCCAACATCGCTGCGGCCAAAGCCAATATCACCGTTCTCGAGGCCCAGCGCCAGGAAGCGGAAAGCGCCATTCGCTCGCTGGAACTGGCCCGGGACAAAGCGAAACGCGACCTCGGCTTCACCGTGCTGAAGGCGCCCTATGACGGCATCATCGGCAATGTCGCGGTCCAGGTCGGCGACCTCGTTGCCGCAGGACAACGTCTCGCCGCGCTCGTGCCGGTAAACGCGCTCCACGTCGACGCCAATTTCAAGGAGACGCAGATCGCGAATCTGACGCCGGGTTCCAAGGTCCAGATCCATGTCGACGCCTATGATGAGCACTCCATCGAAGGCACGGTCGCGTCGATTTCGCCGGCCTCCGGCGCGGTCTTCTCGCTGCTGCCGGCGGAAAACGCCACCGGTAATTTCACCAAGATCACCCAGCGCGTCCCGGTCCGCATCACGCTGCCGGCCGATGCGCTCGCCATAGGCAATTTGCGTGCGGGACTGAGCGTCGTGGTGGACGTCGATACCCGAACGGCCCCGAAAGACGCGACGGTCGCCGAGGCGAAGTAGGCGACAAGCGAGGAGTGCCCGAAATGGCGGCAACGGCAACAGCGGGCGTTTTGGCGGCAGATGCTGCCGGCGCGGAAGAACGCATGGATCCGAAACGGCTGATCGCCTTTTTAGCGATGGTGGCCGGCATGTTCATGGCGATCCTCGATATCCAGATCGTTTCTGCCTCGCTCGCCGAAATCCAGGCGGGGCTCTCCGCCGGTTCGGACGAGATCGGCTGGGTGCAGACCTCCTATCTGATCGCCGAGGTCATCATGATCCCGCTGTCGGGCACGCTCGCCCGCATCGTCTCGACGCGCGTGCTCTTTTCCGTCGCCGCCGCCGGTTTCACGGCGGCGAGCGCGCTCGCCGCGACCGCCACCAATATCGAGCAGATGATCGTCTATCGTGCGATCCAGGGCTTTATCGGCGGAGGCATGATCCCCTCGGTCTTCGCCGCCGCCTTCACCATTTTCCCGCCGTCGAAGCGCAATATCGTCTCGCCGATCATCGGGCTGATCGCGACGTTGGCGCCCACCATCGGCCCGACGGTCGGCGGATATCTGAGCCACGCCTTTTCCTGGCACTGGCTGTTCCTCGTCAATGTCATTCCGGGCATCATCGTCGCATCGCTGACCTGGACCTACATCGACTTCGACAAGCCGGAATTAGGGCTGATGAAGAAGTTCGACTGGTGGGGCCTATTATCGATGGCGATCTTTCTGGGGTCGCTCGAATTTGTGCTCGAGGAAGGCAACGCCAATGACTGGTTCAATGACGACCACATCGTCATGGGCGCGTTCGCAACCGTGCTCGGCGCCCTCGTGTTCTTCTACCGGGCTTTCGCGGTGGAGTTTCCAGTGGTCGATCTCAGGGCCTTCGTTAACCGCAACTTCACATTGGGTTCGCTCTTCTCTTTCGTCATGGGCATCGGCCTTTACGGGCTCACCTATCTCTATCCGCTCTATCTGGGGCGCATCCGCGGCTATGATTCGCTGATGATCGGCGAGACCATGTTCGTCTCGGGTCTCGCCATGTTTCTCACCGCACCGGTCGCAGGCTTCCTGGCGGGCCGGGTCGATCCCAGATTGATGATGAGTATCGGCTTTGCCGGATTTGCGGCGGGTACCTGGATGATGAGCCATCTGACCGGCGATTGGGACTTCTGGGAACTGCTCGTCCCGCAGATCCTGCGCGGCAGCTCGCTGATGCTCTGCATGGTGCCGATCAACAACATCGCCCTCGGCACGCTGCCTCCCGAGCGCGTCCGCAATGCCTCTGGTCTGTTCAACCTGACGCGAAATCTCGGCGGCGCGGTCGGCCTTGCCGTCATCAATACGATTCTCACGCAGCGGCAGCAATTCCACTATTCCCGGCTTGCCGAGCACGTGCAATGGGGTAATCCCGCGGCGGTGGAGCGCTTGGAGAACATGACGTCGAATTTCGACGCCTACGGCCTCGACGGCGCGACCGTTGCGCTCAAGCAACTGGCCACGACGGTGCAGCAGCAGGCGACGATCCTGTCCTTCGGCGATATCTTCCTGCTCCTGACA